>JAAZGX010000090.1 GCA_012511005.1 Clostridiales bacterium | reverse complement strand
TTAGTAGCAGTTGCGGTGCCGATTTTTAACGCTGTAACGAAAAATGCAAAAAACAGGACCTGCGCAGCGAATGCCAGAATTCTTTCGAGCCAGATTAACACAATCGTTATGAACGAGATTGGCGGCGGTGACGGTGAGAGTGCTGCTGTTTCTACAGTGTCACTTTCAGAGGAAACAACAATCGATGAACTGTTAGCGGGCGGCAGCACTGATAAAGTAACCTCATATCTCCAGGGCAATGTATTACCGGTATGCCCAGTCAATAGTGCAAATACTTACAACGTTGATGAAACCGGTAAAGTAACATGCTCCGGAGCACAAGAAGACGGAAAACACGGTCTATAATAAAAGAATGTTAAAAACCAGCACGACCGAAAGGTCGTGCGTTTTTTTAACCCTTTACTTCTTAAATTATTGACATAATATGTACATAAGAGTATTATATAAATAAGATATTAAAATAGATGAAATAAATTAGTTATTACAAAAAATAAAGCAGTACTATAGCCTATTGGGTATTAGATTTTTGACAGTAGATATCAGATTAAAGGGAAACGCTTTGCGTTTTGAATTTAATTTCTGTTAAAGACCGTTAATTTTCCGTTTTCAATTTTCAATTAAAAAAGACGAGGTTATTTTTATGTATAGATTATTAAAAACTAAAAAAGGCTTTACGATAGTGGAGCTTATGATGGTTGTTATAATACTTGGTATAGTCACCGCTGTTGTTATTCCTCTTGCGAAAACCGTTATAGAGAAACAGAAAATGAAGGATTGTAATAATCAGATTATTATAATTGAAGGTCATGTTAAAACGGTTATGAGCGGTATGGAGGATAACGGCGCGTCGATAAAGAGTATGCCTATGGCAGAGGGCACACTTCATGGAGGAGAGGGTGAAAAATACTGGGTTGTAAGTTCAGAGTATTCGCCCACACTCGGCAATATGAGGGGAATCGCTCTTAAAAAGTCAAGACTTAAAGACAAAACGCTTTCAAGCCTTTTCGTTTATTCGGAAATCCCCGTATGCCCGTTTGACAAAGAGGGAACGGCAGGTTACAGAATTTATTCTGACGGGCATGTGGAGTGCAATTGTGCTGACTGCCCGAACTATAAGGGAGATTAAAGTTTTGCGCTCAGTGTAAGACATGATTTTAATTTATGTGCGAGGGTATTGTTTTCACTCAAATTCAAATTTATATAAATATTTAGGGAGTAAGTATGGTTAAAATAAAATTGCGTGATGATATAAGGGAGTTTAGGAAAGGGATAACTCCCGAAGAAATTGCAAAAGAAGTGAGCGGAGGGCTTTACCGCTCTATTTGTGCCGCGAAAATAGACGGAGAAACAAAGGATATAAGAACACCTTTAACTAAAGACTCCGCTGTTGAGTTTTTGGGCTTTGACGACAGTGACGGCAAGCATGCTTTTTGGCACACTTCATCACACATTTTGGCACAGGCTGTAAAAAGGCTTTTCCCTAAGGCTAAGCTTGCAATAGGTCCCGCTATAGAAAACGGATTTTATTATGATATTGATTGCGATACTCCGTTTACACCTGAAATTCTTG
>JAAZGX010000089.1 GCA_012511005.1 Clostridiales bacterium | reverse complement strand
CGAGCTTATCACTTAAAATGCCGATAAGAAATGTTGTTATAACAGCCGTCGCGGCACTTGCAGCTACCATTATACTGATAGCCGTCATAACATCTAAAGAGCCGTCAACAGCCGCTTGTGATGCGCCGTTGTAAACAGAATTATATAAGAATGTGTTAAAGTACATATTTTCCACATTCCACGCTATCTGCCCCATAAAGCCGAAAACAATCAGGTTAAACCAAACACGCCCTTTGAGCTTATCTTTTGCCAAAAACTCACCCCTTTTCCTCTTTTTCATTATATAGTTATATAAAACTGTTGTCAATAAAATGGGCTGAATAAATAAACAGAGGTTCTATGTTTTTTTATAAATAATCCTAAAAAAATATAAATAAAATACATATTAAGTTTACGCTTAAGATAATATTTGACAAAATATGTGCTAAGATTTATACTTAAGTAAATGTTTGGCTGTGTAAGGATAACCTGCGTTATATCCTATAAATCTTAATATGGTTTTGATATATTATATATATGTGTGTTTGCCGTTATAACTTTATAGATTAGGGGTGATTCTAATGGAATAGACTGAAATGTATTTATGAAAAACATAAAACATACAAAAAGGAAGGGCTGTACAAAAATGAAAAAAGCGGTTTGTTTAATAATGGCATTAACCTTAATGGTTTTGTTTTCGATTAGTTCGTTTGCGGGTGTTGCTAAAGTGAGCACCAGGTATGAATACCAGCATCCAAACGGTTCGGTAGTATACTATTATCTTGATAAGAATGGGAACCCTTATAATTACGTCAATGGTAAAATCATGTATACGGCTTTAGCCCTCGACCATTTAAAGGTGACTGACCCGGAAAAAATAGCGGAATTAAATACAGCGATTGGAAAAGCAAACACAGATACAGGCATCTCAACAAGGGCAATACCCACTAATCCCGTTAACCTGACGGTGAGTCCTTATTCATATTCCAAAAATATCGTTTTTGGAACGGCACAATCTATTTCAACGCAAGCATTGCATTTTTATTCTAAACATAACGCTATTAGGGTAAAATCAACTGATTTAGTTAAAAAGCATTGGTATTCAAGCACTACAATAAGTTTTACATATTATTTCTGTGATATTTCGGGTACTTGGAGCTCTTTATATTTTGGAGATATTAATTGTAACGGAGTAAACGGGTTTGGATTTCAATCCGCCTTCGGTCCATTTCCATATGGTTTATTCGACGTATGGAATGACGGCAACCTAACATCCTTTACTTTCAATGTTCGAACAACCACCATGTATTGATCCATATTTTTAGGAGGGCACTATAGTGAGAAAAAGATTCTGGGTTATTGTTACAGCAGTTGTTGCGGTAATCATAGTTTTGGGTACATCTTTATACTTCTATTACCGTCCGTATGTTGCGTTTATTTCTATGAAACCGTCAGATCCGATCGGCAGCTCGTATACGGAACTGGTCAGCGTAGCGGACACATACAAATCCGAGCGATTTTTGCCCAAAAGCTTTACGAAAAATTTAAACGAATTCGGAAAGAAAAATCAAGAGGTATTTCTGGAATATACAGAGCAGTACAAAAAGCCGATGAACGTCCACGCGAAAATCGAGATCAAGAACGGGCAGACGGTCGTTACCTATTACGGCACCGTCACCGCTAAAGACGGACAGACGGAAGAGTATAACAAGCAATTGGTTTTTGACTTTATTTTGACAAAGAAAATACCCGAAATGTTTAAGGGTTAGTTAACTTTCATAAAATGGTTCCCGTTCTTTTTGATGGGGATCATTTTTTCGGCTCCGCGTATAAACGCACCCTTTGAGCTTATCTTTTGCCAAAACTTCATCTCCTTTTTCCTCTTTTTCATTATATATGTATATAAATCCCTTGTCAATAATAGAGAAATGATTATTAGATATGAGTTGTAGGTTTGTCAATGGTAAAATCTTTTATAAATTACTCCTTAAAAAAGTCAATCGGTAT
>JAAZGX010000088.1 GCA_012511005.1 Clostridiales bacterium | reverse complement strand
TTATCCCAAATCTGTTTTAATGACCACCAGACCGACTCTATATATGAATTGTGATATGTTACATAAGGGTCGTCCATATCTGCCCAAAAGCCAACGGTACCGGAGAAATCTTCCCACATACCCTTGTACTTCCAAACACTCTCTTTACATTTATTAATAAAAGGCTCAAGCCCGTAATTTTCAATTTGCTCTTTTCCGTCAATCCCAAGAAGCTTTTCGACCTCTATTTCAACAGGAAGACCATGAGTATCCCACCCCGCTTTGCGAGACACATATTCACCCTTCATTGTATGATAACGCGGAATCATATCCTTAATAACCCTTGTAAGAACATGACCAATGTGCGGCATTCCGTTTGCCGTGGGCGGGCCGTCATAAAATGTAAATGTGGGACCGCCTTCTCTTATTTTCATACTTTTCTCAAAGATTTTGTTTTCTTCCCAAAAGCTGAGTATTTGCTTTTCGCGTTTTACAAAATCAAAATCTGATGATACCTTTTCGTACATAATATTTACCTCCGGAATAAAAATCCCCGTCCTATACAGGACGAAGAGTAAAAAATCCTGCTGTAAAGTATATCACGCGGGCATATCGTTGTCAATGAAAAGAAGGTAAAAGGGTTATTGATTTTTCAAAACAACTACTGTATAATACTAAAAGAAATTCACCGTGGGAGAGAAAGAGGGATTGAATGCCAAGATGCAATAAAGTCTTAGTTATAATAAATCCGCGTTCGGGCAGACTGCGAGTACGCTCACAGTTGTTTGATATTGCAAGCTGTTTTTCAGAAAACGGCTGTGAAACGACTGTATTTACAACAAGGGCAAAAGGAGATGCCGAAAGATACGCGGCAGCTATGGCAGACCGTTTTGACATTGTTGTTTGCCGCGGAGGTGACGGAACGCTTAATGAGGTAGTCAACGGTATTATGCGTGCGAAAGAGAAAAAGCCGATAGGATTTTTGCCGGCAGGCACTTCAAATGACTTTGCCCACACGCTCGGCATACCGGATGAAGGGAAAAAAGCGGTTTTGGTAATTGTAAACGGCTCTCCCGTTTTGCACGATATAGGAATATTTAATAATGAAAGATATGTTAACTATACGGCATCGTTCGGTTTGTTTACAAAATCGTCATATTCAACTCCCCAACCGGCAAAAAATCTTTTAGGATACGGTGCTTATTTAAGCGTAGCCGTTAAAGAGCTGTCACAAATAAAGACGCATAGGCTTAAAGTCACTTGTGACGGCGAGGTTCATGAAGGGGATTATGTTTTCGGCTCTGTAACAAATGCGCTTGCCGTAGGAGGTTTTATTCACTATAAAAAAGAAGAGGTTGACTTTAATGACGGTATTTTCGAAATGGTTTTAGTAAAAAAGCCCGATAATATAAGACAGTGGTACGATGCGTTAAAAGGCGCCTACAAGGGTAATTTTGACGACCGTTTTGTAACATTAATAAGAGGCAGGGAATTTAAGTTTGAAAGCGACCAGGCAATTTCTTGGTCACTTGACGGCGAATACGGCGGGGAGCATAGACTTTCCACATTCAAAGTCATTCAAAGCGGCATAGAAATTATTAGAAAAGAATAAAAATTCAGCCGTTTATTGTACATATATCAGTATATTTTTAATTGAAAAAATTCTCGGATTGTGTTATTATGCAGTCGGAGGATTTTCATTTATGGACGAGATTACGATTAAAGGCTCAGTAGGAGAAGTTATATATAAAAATGCATCGGGCACTTATACTGTAATAGCATTAGAAACGGATACGGAGCTAATAACTGCCGTAGGCGCACTTCCTGATATTTATGAGGGGGAAATAATAAGTGCGCTCGGTGTGTATAAGCAGCACAGAACATATGGCAAGCAGTTTAGCATAAGCTCTTACAGCAGGGAGCTTCCGACTGACACGCACCAAATATACAAGTACCTTTCCTCAGGCGCCATTAAGGGTTTAGGCGCAAAACGAGCGCTTAGCATAATTGAAAAGTTTGGCGACGACACACTTGAGGTTATTGAAAACTATCCCGAAAAACTTTCATCAATAAAAGGTATATCATTTAAGCAAGCAGAAAAGATAGCAGAGAATTACAAAAAACAGTCAGATTTAAGAAACATAATACTGTGCCTTCAAAAATACAAAATAACGGCGCTCGAAAGCGCAAGGATTTATAAGAAGTTAGGCAATAACGCCGTTAATATTATAAAAGAAAATCCATATAGTCTTTGTTCGCTTGAAATTGGTATCGGCTTTGAGCGTGCAGAATCTATTGAAAGAATGCTTGAAGTTGCACTGCCGCAAAACCTCAGAATTGAGGAGGGTGTTTTATACACACTGCGGCACAACCTTTATGCTAACGGTCACACATGTATTCCGAGAAAAAAACTAATTAAAAGTGCGGCAGAATATTTGCGGACTGATAATGATGCTATTGATATTGCTATAGACAGCCTATCTGACACACTGAGAATTAAAAATGAAATGATAAATAGTGAGGAGTTTATGTTTTTACCCTCCTCATTTAGAGATGAGCTAAGTATAGCAAAAAGAATTATGGCTATTATGCACTTTCCGCCTGTCCGCTCAAACACATTAATTTCCGATATTGAAAAAATTGAGGAGACGGATGGGATTATTTACGGCGAGGAGCAAAAAGAGGCAATTATTACAGCCGTAAATAAAGGCTTACTCATTTTAACAGGAGGACCGGGAACGGGCAAAACGACAACACTAAGAGGTATATTGACGCTTTTTGAAAAACAGGGACTACATATAGAGCTTGCAGCGCCAACAGGCAGGGCGGCGCAGCGTATGAGTGAGGTTACAAACAGAGAGGCTAAAACAATTCACCGACTTTTAGAGGTGCAGTGGAATGAGGACGAAAAGCCTGTATTTACACGCAACATTCAAAACCCTTTAAGCTGTAACGCCGTTGTTCTTGACGAGCTTTCAATGGTGGATATATCGCTTTTTGCAGCATTTCTTGACGCTTTGCCCTTGGGTTGCCGATTAGTATTAGTAGGGGACTCCGACCAACTGCCGCCCGTCGGGGCCGGTAATGTGTTAAAGGATATTATTGTATCTGAAACGCTTCCTGTTATTAAACTCAACACGATATTCAGGCAAGCGTTGAAAAGTGATATCGTTAAAAACTCTCATATGATAATAAAAGGTGAAACACCGGAGTTTTCAAATGGCAAAAAATCTGACTTTTTTCACATTGAAACAGAGTTGCCGTTAATGTGCGCAGAAATGATAGCAGACCTTTACCACAGGCGGCTGCCTAACGCGTATGGGCTTGACGCTTTAACGGATATTCAGGTAATCTGCCCCTCGAAGAAAGGAGAGAGCGGTACAGCGTATATTAACGCTCTTTTACAAAATAAAGTTAATCCGAAATCAAAGCAAAAGGAAATTACAATTGGCAACATTGTTTTCAGAGAGAATGACAAGGTAATGCAAACGCGAAATAACTATACACTTGAATGGGTTAAAGGCAAGGAAAACGGTCAAGGCATTTTTAACGGTGACATTGGCATATTAAAAGAGATAAAAATAGCAGACGAGATTATGATTATTGACTTTGACGGCAGGATAACAGAGTACCCAACAGAGTATTTATATGAGCTTGAGCTTTCATATGCTATAACAATACATAAAAGCCAAGGCAGTGAGTTTAACGCCGTAATAATAGCCGCAACGGGCGTACCGTATCAGCTTTCATACAGAAATCTGCTTTATACTGCCGTAACAAGGGCAAAAGAGCTTTGTGTAACAGTTGGGACTAAAGAAACATTAAAGAAAATGATTGAAAACGATAAGAAAACAAGAAGATATTCAGCCTTAAAGCACTTTTTAACGGCGGAGAGCAAATATGAACAATCCATTGATTAAAGAGGGTATGTTGTCGCTTTTCTTTCCGAAACGCTGCCGCTTTTGCAACAATGTAATAGACTTTAGGCTATATGAGTGTAAAAAGTGTGCGGAGAGCATAGACAAAATAACGGGTGAGATATGCCTGCTTTGCGGATTTGTAAAAAAGGAGTGTTTTTGTTTAGGGCATAAGCATTATTATAAGGCAATTGCCGCGCCTTTTTATTATGAGGGCGCCGCGGGTAAAGTCATAAGGCGGCTAAAGCACACGAAAGATGAAAAAGCAGTAGAGTTGTTCGCAGAAGAAATGGCGCGTATATTTGATGAGAACTTTTCAAATCTTGCATATGACTTTATTACGAGCGTTCCGTTATCAAAAAAATCGTACAATAGCAGAGGATACAATCAAGCAGAGCTTTTAGCGAAAGAGTTTGCAAAAGAAGTAAAGCTTCCATATAAAGAAACTCTTATAAAATCATATGAAACCGAGGCGCAGCATACTCTTTCAAAAACGGAGCGAACGGGAAACTTAATCGGCATTTTTGAGCCGTTTATCGGCGATATATCAAAAGGCAAAAGAATTGTGTTAGTTGATGATGTTAAAACGACGGGAACAACACTGAACGAATGCGCAAAAACTCTTTTAATAGCGGGAGCAGAGGAAGTTATATGCATTTGCGCCGCAATTACTAAAAACGATAAAACGGGAAGCACAAACAGCAAAAAAACCAAAGCTATTACTAAATATATTTGATTTTGGGGGTAGATTTTATGGCTAAATATGAGCGCAGATTAACGGGCAATTTTCATGAAGTTTTATTAATGTGTGAGGAAGCAATAGTCAAAGGTAGCATCTCGGCAAGCTTTGAGGCGGGCAGTGATTTTAGAGTGGGAGAGGCAAGAGTCAGCGTGCGTGTATATGAAAGATTTAGCTACTTAGGCGGCAACAGAGTTAGCTTAAATATGACATTAGCGGGCGAGGGGAACGACTTGTATTTGTCTGCCATAACCTCAGGCGGGAGTCAAGCTATGTTTTTTAAGATAAATACAATAGGAGAGGAAAACTTTCTAAATGCTCTCAAAAAAGAAATTGAGCGTAAATTCCCTTATAGGTAATATCAGCATATAGTCAAACGGATAAAATCGTATCAAATTGTTAACAATTAACTCTTTTGTAAAGTGCTGAAGCTTTAATTCCATAAAAACAACGAAACTTTTAAAATACTCTTGACGGGAAAATAAATATATGCTATATTATCAAAGCGTCAAGTCGCTGGTGTAGCTCAGTTGGCAGAGCAGCTGATTTGTAATCAGCAGGTCGGGGGTTCAAGTCCGTCCACCAGCTCCAAAAAAATATGGGAGAGTACCCAAGTTGGCCAAAGGGGGCAGACTGTAAATCTGTTGTCAGTGACTTCAGTGGTTCGAATCCGCTCTCTCCCACCAGAAAAAAGCAGCCGAAAGGCTGTTTTTTCAATGAAATTTGCCCTTCGGGAATGTTTGATTTGCGTCACTGTAAAAAATGGTGCGATAACTGATGAAAACATTTATATGTTCGGCGGTGAAGGCGTTAAGCTATATCATCTGCGGCTTTCTTTATGTACTCGTCAAGCAAATTTCTTTGTTTTAAGTAATAAAGAACAGTATACCTGTCCCGTAAATCCAAAGCATCATAAACGCCTTTTAGAATTTTGTTTTTATCGGTTATCGGGTTTATAAAGTTGTTTTTATTGCAAAAGCTTTCAATCGCGTCAAAGCGATGAATAAATTGTGAAATAAGATTAACAAGAGCCTTGTCGTCACTTTCAAACATTAATATACGAAATATTGAACAAACGAGCCTTGCCGCCTGTAAAACCAAAAGTCCGTGCAATGTCAAACTATCACCTGAGCATATTTCCAGAAGCTCCCACGCATGCGCTATTATATGTTCTGAGCCGGATGCAGGGCGGGAGTTGCCTATAAACGCCATTCCAAGACCCGTTACCATAAATCCTTTCATTAATATATCTATACCGTGGTGATTTCTATTAAGTATCAGGTGCGCATTATTAAGACAATTATCTGTCGCCAATAATACATCTCCCGCTATTTTCTCGCAATAATATTCACCGTTAAAGGTATTTGATAATTGCCAGTCAAGAATACCTGTGTATTTCCCAAGCATATCTCCAATGCCTGCCATTAGCATTTCATAAGGGGCGTTGCCCATTATATCAAGGTCTGCCAAAACGAGTTTTGGGGTAGAGCATTGAATTGTAGCCTTACTGTTATCAAAAAGAATTGGGGAGCCTGCGGAAAAATAACCGTCCATAGACGGCGCCGTGCCAACAACACCGTAAGGTATCCCGAGCCTATACGATACAAGACGGCAACAATCATTTATAGTACCGGAGCCGACGGCTAAAATAAAGTCCGGCAGGGGGGAGAAAGCAAAAATATCTGATTTCGCCTTTGTATTATTGATATGTATTAAAATAGTGCCTATTGTTTTCGCGTCGGGCAATACCTCTCCTTTAAGTATGAGAGTATTAAAAAGAATATTTGAGTTCTTCAGTATTATTTCCGTTGATTTACCCGCAGCCTCATATGTGTTTTCATCTGCTACTATAAACACTTTTTAATATTTTTTTAATAAATCCGGAAGCTTAGTTAAAGCTTTGCTAAAAGATATAAATTCAACATCGGGCGCTTGATGTTGTTTCTTTTCGCAAGAACAGTTAATTGTTATCATATTATTACCTCAGCAGAAAATATTTAAGTTTAAGATATTCTTAATAAAATTGTAATTGCTTTTTTCTATTTTGACACTATAATTAATACTAAAGAGAGGGATGTGACTTTGACTAAGAAGAAAGCAAACAGAAGAAATATGAGTTTTCTAAGGATTATAATACCTTTTATCATTTTTCTTGTACTTATTACTGTAACGCTC
>JAAZGX010000087.1 GCA_012511005.1 Clostridiales bacterium | reverse complement strand
CCCGCCGGCGGCGTATTTGTTGACGGTTATGGCGTAGGCGATGTCGGAAATATCGTTATGCGTGACAGACGCCACCTTGGAATGGACGGTGTTATAACCGTAACAGCCGCAGTAGACGCTTCTTCAGGGGCGCTTTTGAGCGGTCCGGAGGTAGTGTCAAGAGGCTTTATATTTGTGCGTGAATCTGAAGAACTCATTAATCAGGTATCAGAAAGGGCAACCACAATAATTGAAAGCTTCCCGCCGTACAGTTTCGATGTACTGGCGATGAAAAGTAAAATTAAAGATGAAGTTTCACGCTTGATGTATGAAAAAACAAAAAGGTCGCCTATGGTACTTGCGATTATACTTGAAGTATAAGTGAAAGATTAGTATTATAGATAAAAGGAGGGTTCTTAATGCAGGTTATATTAAAGGCAGATGTAAAAGGACTTGGAAAAAAGGGAGAAAAAGTAACGGTATCGGACGGTTATGCAAGAAACTACCTCATACCGAGGCAGCTTGCCGCAGAGCTTAATGCTCAACTTGTAACAGAGCTTAAAAATAAAGAGGCGGCACAGGCACATAAAGAGGAGCAGGAGTTAAAAGCGGCAGAGGAGCATAAAGAAAAGCTAAGCGGAAAAACTCTTAAAATTACGGCAAAAGCCGGTCAAGGCGGTAAGCTTTTCGGCTCTGTAACAGCTAAAGAAATTGCAGCAGAGATAAAAAATCAGTTTGAAATTGATGTTGACAAAAGAAAAATTACGGTTGAAGATATAAAGGCGTTTGGCACATACGAAATTGATGTTAAAATACATACAAAAGTTACAGCTTCGCTTTATATTACAGTCGGCGAATAAAAACGGAGTGGATAGTGGAAAATGGAGAATAAAATAACGGATATTGACACTATGAATATGCCTTACAGTCTTGAGGCGGAGCAAGCTGTTTTAGGGGCAATTCTTATAGAGCCGGAGGCTATTACAAGGGCTATTCCCATTATAAAGCCCGATTTTTTCTATTTGCCCCAGCATAAAGCAATTTTCAGTTCTATGGTTTCTCTTGACACATTGGGAACGAAAATAGACCCCCTGCTCGTTTTAGAGTCGCTTCGGAGCGATGGATTTTTTGACGATGCCGAAGGGAAAAACTATCTATATCAACTTTCAAAATCCGTTCCTACATCCGCTAATATCGAGCTATATTGCAAAATAGTAAGAGATAAGTTTTACATAAGAACTCTAATAACGGCATCAAGAGAAATAGTTGAAACGGCGACACAGGCTAACGCAGATGCAGATTTGCTGCTTGATGCTGCCGAGCAAAAGATATATGACATAAGAAGAGGCAAGGGCGGCAGTCCGCTGCAAAAGCTTAGCGATATAATAGCGGGTGAGGTATTTCACAGACTTGGCGAGCTTGCGTCTGACACAAGCGAGGATGCGAAGCCGATTAAAACGGGGCTTTCGGACCTTGATAATATTATTTCGGGGCTTAACAAATCTGACCTTTTAATTATAGGTGCAAGGCCGGGCGTAGGAAAGACGAGTATTGCCTTAAATATAGCAAGAAATATCGGTATTACAGGTAAGAAGGTAGCCTTTTTCTCACTTGAAATGTCAAATATGCAGCTTGCTCAAAGAGTTCTTGCGACAGAGGCAAGAATAGTTAGCGAGAAGCTGCAAAGCGGCAATCTTACACCTGATGATTGGTACAAGCTAACATCGGCGCTTGCTTATCTTAAAGATTGTGAGCTTTATTTTGATGAAACTGCGAATATTACAATCCCTGATATTAAAGCTAAGGTAAGAAGACAAAAAAATATAGACTGTGTTTTTATTGACTATTTAGGACTTGTTGCCTCTACAAAACGAACTGAAAATAAGGTGCAGGAAATAGCCGATATTACAAGAGACTTAAAGCTTATGGCAAAAGACTTGAAAATCCCTGTTATTTGCTGTGCGCAATTGTCAAGAGCGCCGGAAGCAAAGTCAGGCAGAGCGTCAAGGAAACCGCTGATTTCAGACTTGCGCGATTCAGGCTCAATAGAACAGGATGCCGACATCGTTCTTTTGCTGTATAGAGAGGCTTATTATAAAAACGAAAAGGAAAATCCGGACGACATCAAAGTTAACACTGCGGAGTTGGAGGTAGCTAAAAACAGGCACGGTCCCACAGGAAATGTCCATTTGACATGGAATGCAGAGTACACACTTTTTAGCACAAGAGACAGGCGTTATTATGATGATTGAAAAAACAATTAAAGCAATAGAGCGGTATAATATGATTTCAAATGGCGAAGTTATTGTTATAGGGCTATCAGGCGGGGCAGATTCCGTTTCT
>JAAZGX010000086.1 GCA_012511005.1 Clostridiales bacterium | reverse complement strand
TTTCATGCCAAGAAGCGAGCTTCATAGGTTTACAACGGAGATTAAACAGATATTCGGTGCGAAATCCTGTTATATATTATCAATAAGAAATGAAGGTACTTGTGAAGTTTAATTCTATATTTGTGAAATAGCGTAAATAAATACGAAACACCTGAAAGCTTCTGTTACAATCAGGTGTTTTTTATATAACACTTTAGGAGTGGTGAATTGAAGCAGCTTTTACAGAAACTTTGCTCTTTGCCCGGTGTATCGGGTTGCGAGTTTTCGGTGGCGGATACGGTGGCAGAGCATCTTTCGCAATACGGCGATGTCAGGCGTGACGCTTTAGGCAGTGTAATAGGAGAAATTAATAATAAGGGACAAGCTCCTCATATACTTCTTGATGCGCACATAGACCAAATTGGTTTATTGGTGACGGATATAGATAAAACGGGTTTTTTACGCTTTACGATGTGCGGCAAGGCAGATTTAAGAGTTCTCTCCGGCGCTGAAGTCATTGTCTGGGGCAAAAAGCCGCTTTTCGGAGTTATTAGCAGTACCCCGCCGCATATTGCAAATCCTGAAAAGGCGGGAACGGCAAAAACGGTTTCTGAACTTGGAATTGACATAGGATATTGCGAAAAAGAGGCAAGAGAGCTTGTTTCTATTGGCGATGCTGTTACATTTAACAGCGGATTTTTTGAGCTTTGTGATATGAAGGTTTCTTCCGCGTCGCTTGACAACAGGGCAGGTGCAGCCGTTATATTAAAAGCGCTTGAACTGTTAAAGGAAAAAAAGCATAACGCAAGAATTACGGCTCTTTTTTCTGTTTTAGAGGAAACGAATAAGGGGGGAGCCGCTGCGGCTTCTTTTGGAATTTCGCCCGATGAGGCCGTTGTTTTTGATGTTAGCTTTGCAAATTACCCGAATAGCAAATTGACCTCTCTTTCAAGCGGACCGATGATAGGAATTGCGCCTGTTCTTTCAAGGGAAATTTCAAAAAGACTTATAAAAACGGCTGAAAATCATAAGATACCGTATACACTTGAGGTAATGGGACGCTTGACGAGTACTAATGCTGACACGATAGCTATTAGCGGAAAAGGCATAAAAACGGGGCTTATTTCAATTCCTCTTAGGAATATGCACTCTTCGGTTGAGTTACTTGATATAAACGACCTTGAGCTTTCTGCAAGACTTATAGCTGAATATATTATCAAAAGGGGGAATGGTGATGCTTGAATTATTAAAAGAGCTTTGCTCAATATATGCTGTTTCTTCTGATGAAAGCAAAGTTACAGATTATATTATCGAAAAAATTAAGGATATAGAAGGCGTATCTTTTAGCGTTGACGCTTTGGGAAGCGTTATTGTATTTAAGAAAGGTAAAAACCAGTCCAAAAATAAAGTAATGCTTGACGCTCACATGGACGAGGTTGGGTTTATAATAACCGATATTGATGAAAACGGTTTTTTAAGATTTAGTACGGTCGGCGGCATTGATGAGTCTGTACTTTTAGGCAGAAGAGTAGTAGTGGGACAGAGGCTT
>JAAZGX010000085.1 GCA_012511005.1 Clostridiales bacterium | reverse complement strand
AGCTCTCTGTCAATATTATAAGTAGTACCTGCAAGGGCGGCGCTGCCTAACGGGCAGAGATTAAGCCTTTTTCTGCCGTCAATAAGCCTTTCACAGTCCCTTATAAGCATAAATGCATATGCTAAAAGGTGATGTGCGAATGTTACGGGCTGCGCCCTTTGCATATGCGTATACCCCGGCATAATCGTATTTATATTGCTTTTAGCCTTGTCTGAAAGTGCGCATATCAGCGTCTTTATAAGCTCTATTATAGTATCCGTTTCTTTTCTGAGGTTAAGGCGGAAGTCTAATACAGTTTGGTCGTTGCGGCTTCTTGCCGTATGAAGCTTTTTACCTGCATCGCCAATCCTTTTTGTCAGCTCCTGCTCAATAAACATATGGATATCCTCAGCGAGTGCATCTATTTCGAGTATGCCTTTATCTATATCGCTATAAATACCTTCAAGCCCTAAAATAATACTTTCGCTGTCACTTTTACCTATAATCCCTTTCGCTCCAAGCATAAAAGCGTGTGCTATTGAGCCTTCTATGTCCTCTTTATAAAGTCTGCTGTCAAAAGCTATTGAGGAGTTAAAGCTGTCTGCACTTTTATTAAGTCCCGCTTTCGTTCTGCCTTGCCATAGTTTATCCATAATGCACTCTCTTTCGGATTATTTATCCCATTCTTTTTCAAGTATCGCCTTAACGGTTATCGGCAAACCGAAAAGGTTTATAAACCCTTCTGCATCTCTTTGATTGTAAACCTCATCTTTATCAAATGTTGCGAATTCCTCACTGTAAAGTGAATACGGGGAAGTTACGGACGCATTCGTCAAATTACCCTTATAAAGCTTCAGCTTAACATCGCCTGTTACGGTTTTTTGAGTTGTTTCCACGAAAGCGTCTAAAGCCTCGCGAAGCGGCGTAAACCATTGACCGTTATATACAAGCTCTGAATATTTTTGTGCTATCAAATTTTTATAGTGGAGCGTTTCCTTATCAAGTGTAAGCGTTTCAAGAGCTTTGTGCGCTTTATAAAGAATTGTGCCGCCCGGCGTTTCATATACGCCCCTCGACTTCATCCCGACGAGTCTATTCTCAACTATATCAATAAGCCCAATACCGTTTTTGCCGCCCAAATCATTGAGCTTTTCAATAATTTCTACCGCTTCCATTTCTATGCCGTCAACGGCTGTCGGTACACCCTTTTCAAAATGTATGCTTACATAAGACGGGCTGTCAGGCGCGTCTTCGGGTGCCACGCACATTTCAAGAAAGCCCTCTTTTCTATATTGAGGCTCGTTTGCGGGATTTTCAAGGTCAAGTCCCTCATGCGAAAGGTGCCACAGATTTTTATCCTTTGAATAGCTCGTTTCCCTATTGATTTTCAGCGGAATATCATGGGCTATTGCATAGTCTATTTCCTCATCCCTTGACTTTATGTCCCACTCTCTCCACGGGGCAATTATTTTCATACCGGGCGCAAACGCTTTTATCGTAAGCTCAAAGCGAACTTGGTCGTTACCCTTGCCCGTACAGCCGTGGCAAATAGCGTCGGCACCCTCTTTTAATGCTATCTCAACAATTCTTTTAGCTATAACGGGGCGCGCAAATGATGTTCCAAGAAGATACTTTCCCTCGTAAACCGCTCCCGCTTTGAGCGTCCTAAAAATATAGTCCTCAACGAACTCTTTTTTCAAATCCTCTATATAAAGCTTAGAAGCACCTGTTTTTATAGCCTTTTCCTCTAAGCCGTCAAGCTCTGTGCCCTGCCCAACATCACCGGAAACGGCTATAACTTCACAATTATTATAATTTTCTTTAAGCCATGGAATGATTATAGAGGTATCAAGCCCTCCCGAATAGGCAAGAACAACTTTCTTTATATCATTTTTATTCATTATATGAACTCCTTTATGCATACTTTTTCAATATATATGAATAATTATACACATTAATATTACTTTGTCAATAGCAATTTAAAATAAAAGACCGAAGCTTTTGCCTCGGTCAAAAAAACTTACTGCTACTCGTCGTCCGTATTTAAGTCTTCTGTGTTTTCATCGTCAGGTTTGTCTGAATTCTGATTTTTCTTGTCTCCGTACGCTGAAAGCACGATTGAATTATCAACCCATTCAGGCTCTCCCTCTATCCCGTTTCTCTGTTTTAAAAGCAATCCTACCGTAATAAGGCTAACCGATAAAAGAATAACAATCACACCCGTTGCAACGAGTTTTTTACTTATTGCGCCGCTTTCCTCTTTTATTATCGGAGCATCCTCAAATTCGGCATAAATCATAACATCTTTTTCCGGCATCTTAAAGGATAGCTCTTGTGTATTGACGCCGTCGACCGTAAGCGTATCTGCTTTTATAATTTTCCCTTTATCCGGATAGGCGGTAAGAATAACCGTTTCTCCGCCAACTGCCTCGTTTGGGCTTGCGGCTACATATCCGCCGCCCTCATCGTTTCCCTTAAATATAATTTTATGCGTTACCGTTCCCGCAAGTGACTTCCATTTTGCAAATACAGTTACATTACCTTTAATTCTATCTGTATCAAAATCAACGGGGTCTGTGAGCTTCGCGTCCTTGAACCAGCCCTCAAAAGCAAAACCATTTCTTGATGGGTTTTCGGGCTTTACTATTTTATCGCCGCCTTTTACTATTTGCTGTTTTATCTCCGTCCCGCCATTAGTATTAAAAGTAACGGTATATGAAGCTTTCTACGAAAATACTTTGCGTATATTTTGCGCCTGTGTTTTTTCAGTTTGCGCGCTCGTAACATTTTGTGTTCCGGAAACATTTTTTGATGCTGAAGGCGCCGTTGTTGTAGCGGGTACCTTTGCGGTCTTTTCAGTCGTAGTCGTTATTTTTATAACTGTATCGCCACTCGTTGAAGGCTCCGTCTTTTCCGGCTCCTTCTCCTCGTTCGGCTGCTCTTGCGCTTCTGTTTCCATTTCTTCCGTCGTTGTATCCGCCGCTTCATTATAGTAATAATCTTCGGAATTGCTCTCTGTAATGCCAAATGCTAAAAAGCTGAAACACATGCTAACTGTTAATATCAGTGCAGCAAAGTATAGAAAAATCTTCGCATATTCATTCTTTCTATTCATTTGTTCCTCTCAATCTTTAAAAACTTTTTTATACTAATATGTTGATGACATATCTTCCTGTACTGATGATACAACATTCTTTTTTATATCTGAATTTTCTATTTTCTTTTGAAGCTCATTATAAAAAAGCTCGTCGTCAAACGGTATATCAATCGTCTTGCCAAGCCAAGATGACAGAAACGCGGCGTTTGAAATAGTAAGCCCGTTTATACCCTCCTCACCTTTTGCTATAAGCGGCTCACCTCTTAAAACAGCGGCGGCAAAGGCGTTTAATACGCCTGTATGCTGCGGGTTTTCACCATCAAGCTCCGCCTCATATGTTTTATATTTTATTCTGCCAAAGCCCTGTGAGGAGTTTTTAGAAAACTCTGTTGTATTCTTTTCAAGCTCGTTTACAGTAAGAGTGCCATTCTCGCATATAAGCTTAGCCCTGTCAAGAGTTATCTCAAGACGATTAGTGCCGGGAAAGTCACCCGTTGTAGTTACAAACGAGCCTGTAGCGCCGTTTTCATACTCGGCATATATCATAACATCGTCTTCAACCTCAATATCATGCCATTTTCCCTCATGGCATACAGCGAAAATCTTAACGGGCATACCGCATATCCACTGCCATAAATCAAGGTTATGCGGACATTGATTTAACAGTACTCCGCCGCCCTCTCCGCTCCAAGTTGCACGCCAACCGCCCGAATCATAGTACCGCTGTGTGCGAAACCAATCTGTAATAATCCAATTAACTCTTTTAAGCTCGCCGAACTCACCGCTGTTTACAAGCTCGTGCGCTTTTTTGTAAAGGCAGTTTGTACGCTGATTAAACATTATTGCGAATACTGTGT
>JAAZGX010000084.1 GCA_012511005.1 Clostridiales bacterium | reverse complement strand
GGTTTTCGCCCTACACGGGCGTAAGCTTTATACAGCTTTATATAGTCCAATTTCTCCATCATGTCGCTCAGAAGACGCACTGATTTATCAGCCGGCAGCAAAACTTCCAGTTCGCTGTTAATTTTCAATTGATAATTCCTCGGGAATTTGCTATAATTTTTTTGGTATAATTGGTTTTTTTATACTCCAATTATACCAAAAACGCGCTGAAACTCAACGCTTCGGCGCGTTTCCTTGTAGCTTTTTGTTCCCTTTTGTGCGGGAGACCTTTTTACTGTTTTATTTAAGTTTGCACTTGACTAATAAGTGATGTATAGTTATACTATAAAAGATAGTAGAGACATATGTCTTTTTCATTATCAGTTCTGATGTATCCGGTTACAGAGTAACGCTGTAATTTAATTACACTATGAATAAAGAAAGATGTTAGGAGGATAGAGTATTTGGATTGGGTTTATTTATTAATTGGAATTGCCGCAGGAGCGGTGATTTTCGGTATAACAGGTTTTATAATTGGAGGAAAACATCGTAAAAAAGTCGCAGAAGCGGCAATAGGTTCAGCAACTGACGAAGCTTCAAGAATATTAAACACTGCGATGACAGAGGCGGAACAAAGAAAAAAAGAAGCAATTTTAGAAGCTAAGGATGAAATTCACAAACAAAGAACAGAAATGGAGCGGGAGCTTCGTGAAAGAAGAAGTGAAACGCAAAGACAGGAAAGAAGGATAATCCAAAAAGAGGAAAATCTTGATAAGAAAACAGAAAACTTAGAGAAAAAGGAAGAACAGTTAGCAAAGAAAGTTAAAGATGTTGACGATAGATTAAGTGAGATTGAAAGCATTAAAAAAAGCCATTTTGAAATGCTTGAAAGGATTTCGGGGTACACTAAAGAGCAGGCAAAGGACTATTTGCTCAAAAGTTTAGAGGACCAGCTAATACACGAAAAAGCCGTAAAGGTAATAGAGTACGAGCAGAAAACTAAAGATGAAATGGATACGATGGCGCGGGAGATAATTTCTACCGCAATTCAGCGTTGTGCGGCAGACCATGTTGCAGAAACTACAGTATCGGTCGTAAATCTTCCGAATGATGAAATGAAAGGGAGAATAATCGGCAGAGAGGGGCGCAACATAAGAACGCTTGAAACGATTACAGGCGTTGACCTTATAATAGACGATACGCCTGAGGCTATTACGGTTTCAAGCTTTGACCCTGTACGAAGGGAAGTGGCGCGTCTTACTCTTGAAAAGCTTATTTCTGACGGGCGGATACATCCGGCTCGGATTGAAGAAATATATGAAAAGATGAAAAAAGAGGTAGAGCAAACAATAAGGCAAACAGGCGAGCGGGCGCTTATTGACGCGGGCGTCAACGGTGTCCATGGCGAGCTTGTAAAGCTTCTTGGCAAATTAAAATATCGTACGAGTTACGGTCAAAATGTGTTAAAACACTCTCTTGAGGTATCATTTATATCGGGGCTTATGGCGGCGGAAATCGGAGCGGATGTTAAAATAGCAAAACGGGCAGGGCTTTTGCACGATATAGGCAAGGCGCTTGACCATGAGTTTGAAGGCTCCCATATAGAATTAGGCGTAGAGGTCGCTAAAAAGAATAAGGAAAGCGAACAAGTCATTCACGCTATTCACGCGCACCATGGCGATGTTGAGGCTAAGACCGTTATTGCGTGCCTTGTTCAAGCCGCGGACGCTATATCGGCAGCAAGACCGGGCGCAAGACGGGAAAATGTTGAAAGTTATATAAAGCGTCTTGAAAAGCTTGAAGAAATTGCAACTTCATTTGAAGGTGTAGAGAAATCCTTTGCAATTCAAGCCGGCAGAGAGGTTCGCATTATGGTAAAACCGGAATCCGTTTCAGATGACCAAATGACGCTTGTTGCACGGGATATAGTCAAGAAAATCGAAAACGAGCTTGAATATCCGGGGCAAATTAAAGTTCATATTATAAGGGAAAGCAGAGCCATAGAGTACGCAAAATAAATCAAAGGCTGCCGCGAAACAAAGTTTTACGGCAGCTTTTTTAGTTAGGGGCATTTATGCTTATATTTACTGTTGGCGATGTCGTCGGTAAAGCCGCGAGGGATTTTCTTATAGAGCGGCTTCCGGTTTATAAAAAATTCAAGGGAATTGATTTATGTATTGTAAACGGGGAAAACTCCGCGCAAGGAAACGGTATTTCACCGAGTTCCTGTGAACAGCTTTTCCTTGCGGGGGCAGATGTTGTTACGACGGGTAATCATGTATATAAAAGGAATGAAGTATATGAATATCTTGACTCTCAAAAACCTGTAATCAGACCTGCAAATTACAATGAAAACAATCCCGGTAAAGGGTATGTTATAGCAGACAAGGGAAGGTATCAGTGCGGTGTAATAAACATTATGGGCACAGCTTTTCTTGAATGTGTTGAAAATCCGTTTTGTTGTATGGATAGAATTTTACCAAAGCTTTCGGACTGTAAAATTATAATAGTTGATTTTCACGCCGAGGCGACTTCTGAGAAACGAGCCATGGGCTTTTATCTTGACGGCAAGGTTACGGCGGTAGTCGGCACGCATACGCATGTGCAAACGGCGGACGAGCAAATATTACGAAGCGGCACGGCATATATTACAGACCTTGGTATGACGGGACCTTTGCAGTCCGTTTTAGGTATAAAGCCGGAGCTTGTAATAAATAAACTAAAATATCAAATGCCAACCCGTTTCGAAAACGCTGTAGGAGATATGATTTTATGCGGTTGTTTGATAGAGGCAGACGAAAAGACGGGGAAAGCGCTCTCCATTGAAAGAGTGGTTATATCATGAGGGTTATAAACAGAATAATATGTATTTTGATTTGCCTTTCACTCGCTATTATACTTTTCGGCTGCAAAGATAAAGAGGAGGACAATGGGAAAAGTACGACCGTTTCTGATACTGCGGCGAAAACGGAAACAACTGAAACACAAGTCAATAAAACGGCAACGGAAATAACGGTAGGCTATGTAAAGAATGACAGTTTAAATCCGTATAAATCGAAAAGCGTTGTAAACAGAGAGCTTATGTATTTGCTTCATTCGGGGCTTTTTCAGATTAACGAGGATTTGTCCGTTGCTTCTGTGATTGCGAAGTCTTATAATATAAAAGGGAAAACGATTGAGGTTGAAATAAAGGAAAACGCAATTTTTTCTGATAATACGCCAATAAACGCACATCACATTGCTCTTTCGTTTAAGGCGGCAAAATCCTCGCCCGCTTATTCTGAGCCTTTAAAAGGGATAAGTTCAATTGAAGAAATATCTTCAAGAAAAGTACGGTTTTTGCTGTCTGCCGGTGATGTTTACGCACTTAACCTTTTAACATTTCCCATAATAAAGTCAAATTCAGAAAACCCTGTGGGAGCGGGAAGATACTCGCTTGAATATAAGGAGAAAAAGCCATACCTAAAGCTGAATAACCATAGCTTTTTATACTCTATATCAAGAAATAACGAGATAAAGCTATATGATGTAAGCGAGGGTGTAAACGAGCAATATGCTTTTATGACGCACAAAACCTCCGTACATATAAACACGCTTGATGACTATGAGTACAACAAGCTGTCACCGAAAACGGCGCCCGTTGAAACTACAAAGCTAATATTTATCGGCATAAATGAAAAATCGGGTATCACATCTTGGGGTTGGCTCAGAAGAGCGGTAAACATAGGAATTAACCGTACAAAAGTAACGGGTGCGCCGCTTTTAGGTCAGAGTTTGCCGGCTTCTACTCCTTTTCACCCATTATTTTTTGCTCTTCGCGGTTTGGAAATTACGAATTCTGATGGAGACAAGGCTCGCGCCATAAATATTTTTGAAGAAAACGGTTTTTCGTCAAAAGACGCGGCGGGTTATAGAAAGAGGGGAAACGTAACACTATCTTTATCTGTATTAGTCTGCTCTGATAACCCGTTAAAGGTTGACCTTGCAAAAGCTTTCAGGCAGGATATGAAAGAGCTTGGAATAAAAGTCTCAATAGCCGAAAAAGAGTATGATGAGTACATAGGGGCGCTAAAGAGCGGAAAGTTTGATTTTTATATAGGCGAAATAAACCTTTGCCCTAACTTTGCGCTTGACAGTTTTTTTACAAAAGGCGGGGAAACCTCCTTTGGAATAAATGAGAAGTGCCAAAATGATTATTTTTCTTTTAAAAGTGGCAAAATGACATTAGGCGCATATATAGAAAGCTTTTATACAAATGTACCGTTTATCCCGCTTTGTTACCGCAGAAGCGTAATGTCGTATGATAAAACAATAACAGGCGTTGAAACAGCGTTCGAAAATCCGTACCATTCGATATATTTATGGGGTACGCTCGATTAATTTAATAAAGAACTTGTTTTTATAGTTGTTTTTGTATATAATAAAAATCAGTGTTTATAAGGAGGAAACTATATGGACCCTATTAAAGTTGACTTTTCCGGTAAAGGCAGAGCAAAAGAATTGTATATACCGCCTGAGAAAGCGTGGCTTAAAACAGCGATTAGCGCTATTTTAAGTGTTGTCGTCGCTGTCGTGGCGTTTTATATCATGCTGCCGCCTATTAATTTTAAGGCATTCGAGTTTTATTACTATGTTGCCATAATCTTACTTTCCTATATTGTCTTTACTTTTATTTTGTCAAAGGCATTCGCAAGACCTGAGTATATTCCCTATGTAAAAAGGAGGTCTATTGTACCTATCGCAATAGGGCTTATATTCGCGCTTATATTTGGCGTTGGATATTTAACCTCTGCTTTAGTGTTCAGAGCAAAGACTTACAGCAAGATAATTGAAGTTACGGAAAGCAAGTTTGGTGACGAATCAAGTATCGCGAATATAAAAGGCGTTTCAGATTTTGAGAAAATCCCAATGATTGACTCTGATGTTGCAACGAACCTTGGCAATAAAAAACTTGGTGACCTTGCTGAGTATGTTTCGCAGTTTGTAATAGACCACCCATATTCCACACAAATAAACTACCGCGGTACGCCGACGAGGATTTTGCCGCTCAAATACGGCGACTTTTTCAAGTGGTTTAACAACAGAGCGGACGGTATTCCTGCATACATTACAGTCAATATGTATACACAAAAGGCAAATGCCGTCGAGATCCCGGGCGGTATAAAATACTCCGCATCCGAGTTTTTCGGCAGAAAGCTTGACCGTGTTTTAAGGTTTAGTTATCCGACATATATGTTCGGTATGCCGTCTCTTGAGATTGATGAGGACGGTAATCCATGGTGGGTATGTGAAAGAGTTAGTAAGACCATAGGATTATTAGGCGGCGAGGATGTAATAGGACTTGTACTCGTTGATGCGCGCACGGGTGAAACAGAGGAGTACACTATTGAAGAAGCAAGAGCAGAAAACTCGAAAATTAAATGGGTAGACCAAGTCTATTCAGCAGATTTGCTTACAAGACAGTATAACTATTACGGCAAATTCGGCAACGGTTTTATTAACTCCTATATAGGGCAAACAGGTGTTAGGATAACTACGCAGGGTTTTAGCTATCTTACCAATAATGATGATGTTTGGATGTATACAGGCGTAACATCTATAACGGATGACGACTCAATAATCGGCTTTGTTCTTATAAATCAACGGACGAAAGAAGCCGTTTTCCAAAAGATATCCGGCTCTACTGAGCTTGGCGCACAGTTCTCCGCCGAGGGTATTGTAAGGGATAAGGCGTGGAAAGCAACATTCCCGCTTCTTCTTAACATCAACGGCGAGGCGACATATTTTATGGCGCTTAAAGATAACGATGTTGTTAAAAGCTATGCTATGGTAAGCGTCGAGCGTGTGCAGGATGCCGCAAGGAGCCCCAACGATGACTATCCGGATTTAGTATCCTGTCTCAAATCTTACGAGGGTCTTGTAAAAGCGAGCGGAGTTAACCTAAAATTTAATTATGAGGGTAAAATATCTGATACAGACGACCCGCTTTATGATACAATAACTGGAGTAGTTGAGGATATTAGAACAGCGGTTATAGGCGGAAACAGTATGTATTATATAAAGCTTAAAGACTCGAATTCATACTATTTTATTCCCGCAAGCCAGTCTGACGATGTAATAATTCTTAATAAAGGCGATAAAGTTTCGGTAGTCTTTACAAAGACTGAGGATAGGATTATCGCGGCACAAGACATCACATTAAAGTAAATAAAACCAAATAAAAATCAGCCGTCATTTTGACGGCTGGTTTGTTTTTTGCATCCGATTAATATAAAAATAAGAGCCGCAAAAATGCAGCTCTTTTATAGTGCAAATTATTGCAGATTAAATTTAATCTGCAAGCTCTACATCTGCTTAGGGGCTTCAATCTTTAGCATTGTAAGAACAGTTTTCATTACCGTTCTTACACAGTCGCAAAGAAACAAGCGAGCATTTGTTGTGTCACTATCTTCACCTATAACTCTATGGGCGTTATAAAACTTGTGAAAGCGAGTGGCAAGCACAACGGCATAGCGTGTAATGCGAGAGGGGTCATAATTTTTAGCCGCGCCTATTATTTCTTGCGTAAGGGAGGCGATATGAGTTATAAGCGCCTTTTCTTCATCACTTGTGAGTAAGGACAGCTCTTTTTTATTCGGCATATTATAACTTATACCCTCATCTTTTAGCTTTGAGAATATACTGCAAATTCGGGCATGTGCATATTGACAGTAGTAAACGGGGTTTTCGCTTGACTTTTCAACAGCCAAATCAAGGTCAAAATCAAGGTGCGTATTAGCCTCTCTGTAAATAAAGAAGAACCGCGCGGC
>JAAZGX010000009.1 GCA_012511005.1 Clostridiales bacterium | reverse complement strand
CTGGTGTAAACCGCCCGAAAGAGCAAAACGAATTTATAAAAGGTAATAGCAATTTTGTAGCCTATTTAACTGACACACTTAAAAAGCATAAAAACAAATGCCCTGTTTTGCTGTCATCATCTATACAGGCAGAGCTTGATAATCCATATGGAATAAGCAAAAGGCAGGGGGAGCAAATCCTTTTTTCATATGGAGAGGAAACGGGCGCCGAAGTTTTTGTTTACCGTTTTATGAATATATTCGGTAAATGGTGCAGGCCTAACTATAATTCCGCTATTGCAACCTTTTGTAGTAATATCGCCGCGGGGCTGCCTATTACAGTTAACGATAGAAATGCGATGCTAAAACTCGTTTATATAGATGATGTTGTAAAAGAAATAATTAGCGCCATAAAGGGGCAGGCAAACCTTAACAAAGAGAGCGGATTTTGCGAGGTATCTGCTTTTTATGAGACTACTGTCGGCGAGGTCGCCGATTTAATATATTCATTTAGGAAAAGCAGAGAGGATAAGAGTGTACCAAATTGCGGCAACGCTTTTATTCACAAGCTGTATTCCACATATATTTCCTATTTGCCTGAAAGTGAGTTTTCATATCCGCTTATTATGAATACAGACGATAGAGGCTCATTTACGGAAATACTTAAAACACCTGACAGAGGGCAGGTTTCCGTTAACATCTCAAAGCCGGGTATTACAAAGGGTAACCACTGGCACCATACAAAAAACGAAAAGTTTTGTGTAGTGAGCGGTGAGGGTGTTATAAGGCTTAGAAAAATCGGTGAAGAAGAAGTTATAGAATATCGCGTAAACGGCAAGGAGTTAAAGATTATTGATATTCCAGTTGGTTATACACACAGTATAATTAATGAGGGTGAAAGCGATATGATTACTATAATGTGGGCAAGTGAATTATTTAATGTAAATAAGCCTGATACATATTTTGAGGAGGTTTAGATATGGCGAAATTGAAACTAATGACAATAGTGGGAACGCGTCCGGAGATTATTCGTCTTTCTGAAACGATAAAGAAGTGCGACATATATTTTGAGCATGTTCTTGTGCATACGGGGCAAAACTATGATTATGAGCTAAACGAAATCTTTTTTAAAGAGCTAAACCTCAGGGCGCCCGACTATTATCTGAACTCCGTCGGGGATAATCTTGGAGAAACAATAGGGAATATTATAGCAAAGTCTTACAGTCTTATAACTGAAATAAAGCCCGATGCTTTGCTTGTTCTTGGCGATACGAACTCATGCCTTTCTGCGATATCTGCAAAAAGACTTCATATTCCTATTTTTCATATGGAAGCCGGCAACAGGTGTTTTGACGAGTGTTTGCCAGAGGAAACGAACCGACGCATTGTTGACCACATAGCTGATGTGAATTTATGTTATAGCGAACACGCAAGGCGATACCTAAACGCGGAGGGGACAGCGAAAGAAAGAACATATGTCACAGGTTCACCAATGGCAGAGGTTTTGTCAAAGCATTTTAATAAAATACAACAAAGCAATGCTTTAGAAAGATTGGGTCTTAAAAAAGGCGAATACATACTCGTTTCGGCGCACCGTGAGGAAAATATTGATACAGAGTCAAGCTTTCTAAGCCTTATGAGCGCTATTAATGAGCTTGCTAAAATGTACGATATGCCCGTTATATACTCGACACACCCGCGTTCAAAAAAGTTTATTGAGCAGAGAAAATTTATGTTTGATAAGAGAGTAAAAAATATTAAACCACTCGGCTTTTTCGATTTTAATAATCTTCAAATCAACTCGTTTTGCGTAGTTAGTGACAGTGGAACGCTTCCTGAGGAGTCTGCTTATTTCAGCGCGAAAGGGCTTCCTTTTCCCGCTATATCCATAAGAACGAGTACGGAGCGTCCCGAGGCGCTTGATAGAGGGAATTTTATAATTGCAGGTATTGAAGGCGAGCAGGTATTGTCTGCTGTGGAAACCGCTGTGGCGATGAACGAGAATAAAGATTTTGGTGTGCCGGTTCCGGATTATACGGATGAGAATGTATCGTCTAAAGTCGTTAAGTTTATACAATCATATACCGGTATAGTTAATAAAATGGTGTGGAGGAAATCATAATCGCCATATGGCTCGCAAAATCAACAAAAGGAGATAAAAACGAATGGATTACGCTTTAATAGGATGCGGGAGGATTTCCGGCAATCACATAACTGCCGCTATAGAAAATGGGCTGAATATAAAGGCGGTTTGCGATATAGCAGAGGAGCGGGCAGTTGATTTAATAGACAGATTTTCACTTGATGAAGATTTTGGTACGAAATATTATACGGACTATAAGAAGATGATTGCCGACAATGAGCTAAAGCTTATAGCCATAGCCACAGACAGCGGAACACACGCGGAAATAGCGCTTTACTGTATTGAAAAAGGTATAAATGTTATTATAGAAAAACCAATTGCAATGAGGATTTTTGATGCAGAAAAAATTATAACTGCTATGAAAAAGCACAATGTAAAAGTATGCGCCAACCATCAAAATCGGTTTAATATTGCTGTACAGCATTTAAGAAATGCTATAGACGAGGGCAGAATAGGCTGTGTTTCACATGGCGCTGTGGCAGTGCGTTGGAGCAGAGGCGAGGATTATTACAAGCAGGACGAATGGAGAGGCACATGGAGTAAAGACGGCGGAACGCTTATGAATCAATGTATTCATGGAATTGATTTGCTGCGCTGGCTTTTAGGCGATGAAATAGACGAGGTTTACGGCAAGACAAGACGCTGTTTCCATAATTATATAGAGGGCGAGGATGTCGGCGTTGCCGTTATAAAATTCAAAAACGGAGTTGTGGCGACAATTGAGGGAACCGTCAACGCATACCGTAATGATATGGAGCAGACGCTTTCAGTTTTCGGTGAAAAGGGTAATGTCAAATTAGGCGGAACCTCTGCCAACGAGATATGTGTTTGGCAGTTTGAGAATGAGGACGAAAGCGATATAAAAAAGAAAAGTCTGAAGGAAACTACTAAAAATGTATACGGTAACGGGCATACGAGCATTTATCTTGATATGATAAACGCTATAAAGCAAGACAGAGAGCCGTATGTGGACGCATATGCCGGAAAAAGGGCGCTTGAATTAGTGCTTGCGATTTATAAAAGTCAAAAAACAGGAAAACCTGTAAAACTGCCTCTTTGTGATTTTTCATCTGAGGAAATGCAAGGCGAGTTTTAATAAACAAAAAAAGGAGTTAATATATGCAAAATAAAAGATTGTTACAAATACTCATACCCGTATTAATTATAGCCGCTATATCGGGCTTATTTTTGATAAAGAATATGGGAGATAAAGACCGTTTTTTCAACAGCGGCAAAAATTCACAGTCTACTATTTCAAACAGCGAAAATGAAAATTCGCTTTACGCTTCCGATATAAGTATGGAAACGCTTACTTCTTACGGACTTCCCATTTTAATTGATTTTGGCTCACCCTCTTGTATATGGTGCGTAAGAATGGAGCCTGCTCTTAAAAAGATGCATGAGGAGTATGACGAAAAGGTAACGGTGCGGTACCTTGACCTTTCAAAATATTCAAAACAGGCGGACGGTTATCCTGTAAGCGCCATACCGGCTCAATTCTTTTTTAACAGTGACGGCACGGCTTTCATTCCAAGCAGTGAGTTGCAGCAAATTGTAAAGTTTGACTTTTACAAAGATGATGAAAGCGGTAAAAATATGACGGGTCATGTGGGCGCGCTTTCAGAAAGTGAGCTAAAGAGTATTTTAGATGAAATGGTGAGCGTTAATGAGTGAGCTGCTTCAAAATATTTCAAATATAATAGGTGAAAACTTATGGCTTGCACCGCTTGCCGCGTTATTTGCGGGCATATTAAATTCGTTTATGCCTTGTAATGTTTCAACACTGCCTTTAATTATTGCCTATGTTGGAGGCTCATCACAGGAAAACCCAAAAAAGGCGCTGAGATTATCACTTGTTTACATTTTAGGCACATCAATAACCCACACTATTTTAGGAGTAACAGCCTCATTATTTGGCAGTTTTATAGGGCAGGGCGGCAAATGGTGGTACATTATACTTGGTGTGTTAATGATTTTTATGGCACTTCAAACATGGGAGATTTTTAACTTTATACCCTCAACATATTTACAATCAAAAAGCAAAATGACGGGATATATAGGCGCGCTTATAGCGGGAATTCTTGGCGGCATATTTTCAACTCCGTGTTCAACGCCCGTTCTTGTGGCACTGCTTGCCGTTGTTGCAGGGAAAGGTAATGTTTTGTGGGGAATACTCCTGCTACTTTTATATTCTGCCGGCAACGGTACGCTTGCTTTAATTTCAGGCACATCCGTAGGCTTTATAAAAAAACTTACACAGAGTGAAAAGTTTGGGAAAGCCGGAACAGTACTCAAAATTGTTTTAGGCACAGTTATACTGCTCATAGCGTTTTATTTGTTCTACCTTGCGTTTTAAGGTGTCATAATTTTTAAGGGACGGGTTATTACTATGTCGGAAGCGGCAACACAAGAAACACAGTTTACGGGGAGAAGATATGTAGGCACTCATGAAACGATTGCATACATAATGAATGACTTCTCGAATGCGTTTAATATTAATGCCTATACTAACCGATTTATTTGGGATATCGTAGGAATTGATTTTAAGATTTCTGCGTTTATCGGTATTTTTACCGGTATATGGGATGTTGTAAACGACTCTCTTTTTGCCGTAATCGTTGACAGGACGCGTACTCGTTGGGGTAAATTCAGACCATATATCATAGCATTTCAAATTCCTTTAACTTTACTGGCTACATTTTATTGGGTTATGCCATTTTTATTTCCTGCCACAAATCCTGCATATCTACCGAAATTGATTTACTTTTTTACGCTTGGCGTTGTCCGTGAAACGGCAGGGACATTTACGAGTATCGCAAAAACAGGGTATATGTCAACTGTGACGCCAAGCCCCGGTGAACGCGCAAGGCTTTTGATGCTTGCAAACCTTATAACCGGCTATTTGGGCGAAGATTTACCGAGTATATTAATGAGCGTATTTTATGACCTTATTAACAACGGCACATTAAAATGGCGCTTTGATATGCTGTATCTTATTATGGGAGTGGGAACAGGCATTGTTTCCTCGGGGCTTAGCCTGTGGTATTTCATTGCGTCGCGCGAGCGTGTTATGCAGTCTATTGATAAGCCAAACTTAAAACAGGGAGTAAAAGCTATTATCAATAACTATCCGGTACTGCTTATGACGCTTTCTTCAATGCTTGGGAGTTTTAGCGTAAGCACGGATAAAAGTATGTATATGATAGATGTTTTAGGCTCTGCATCTTTAGACCTTATTATAAATGCCCCGTCAGGAATGGTTGGAACAATAAGTTATGCTTTCGTTCCGTGGATGCGGCGCAGGTTTTCTACAAAATCTATGTGGGTTTTCTCAGACCTCTATACGAGGATAAGGTGGACACTTGTATTCCTTTTAGGACTATATAAGAAAAACTATAAAAACAGGCTCTTTATGGGTGTTGTTTTAGGGGTAGAGGCATTTTTATCAAAGCTTACATTTGGCCTTGATAAAGTTATTTTAGCCGATATGCAAAACGAGGTTATGGACTATTGTGAGTGGAAAAACGGCTATCGTGTAGAAGCGACGACGGAGGCGGCAAGAAACCTAATACTAAAGCTGCAAGGCGTTTTAATGGGCTCTGTTAGAAACCTTATATATGACAGAATAGGCTATACACAAATGAGGGAAATTGGCACACAAACAGAGAAAACGAAGTTTTGGTTATTTGCTATGTGTTCAATCGTGCCGCAGGTGACGGGCGTTCTCTCCATTATCCCGAAATTTTTATATCCTGTAAACTCTGTAATGCGCAACAAAATGTATATGGAGCTTACCGAAAGGCGAAGCGACATAGCAAAAAAAGTAAGTACCGCCTCACAAGAGGAACTTTCAACTTTAGCGAAAGAGCAGCTTGAGGGCAGACTGCTGTAAAATCATATAATAAAACCCCCTGTAAGCCGTAACTTACAGGGGAATATTTATTCTGTCAATCAAGATGAAAAACGGGTGCAAGGTCAACCGAAACGGGGCTGTTGTTAGGATTTGTTTCCATTATATCCGCCATATAGTCCCACCATTTTCGGCAAATCTCCGTATCGGCGCTTTTCGCCCAAAGCTCTTCATCCTCTATTTCGATATAACCGTACAGCGTGAGAGTATCCCTATCAAGAAATATTGAATAGTTATGACCGCCATGGCTATGTATCATTTCCCGCATTTCGTGCCACAGCTCGTTATGACGCTTTTCGTATTCCTCTTCAAAGCCGTCATAAAGCTTCATCTTAAATCCTTTTCTTATCATAAGCGTATCCGCCTTTCTAAAGCGTTATGCCTTATTTGCACAACCGAGTACGAACTCAATTTTATGTGCGACCATCTCCATAATAGCGTCACGCGCGGGGGAGAGATATTGCCGAGGGTCAAAGTGAGAGGGGTTCTCCGCCATATATTTGCGAATAGCCGCCGTCATAGCAAGGCGAAGGTCAGAGTCAATGTTAATTTTGCATACAGCCTTTTGAGCCGCTTTTCTCAATTCACTTTCAGGGATACCTATTGCATTGTCCATTTTACCGCCGAATTTATTTATCTCATCAACAAATTCCGGAACAACAGAGGAGGCGCCATGAAGCACAATGGGGAAGCCGGGAAGCTGTTTTTCAATTTCCTCTAAAATATCTAAACGAATTTTTGGGTCCTGACCGGGCTTAAACTTAAATGCGCCGTGGCTTGTGCCAATAGCGATAGCAAGCGAATCAACGCCGGTTTTTGTTACAAAGTCATATACCTCATCGGGGTTCGTGTATGACGAGTCCTCTTCAGAAACCTGCACATCATCCTCAACGCCTGCAAGCCGTCCAAGCTCTCCCTCAACCGTTACAGAATGGGCATGCGCATATTCGACAACCTTTTTTGTCAAAGCGACATTTTCCTCATATGTAAGGTGTGAGCCGTCTATCATAACGGATGTAAATCCGCCGTCTATACAGGATTTGCATGTTTCAAAATCCGCGCCGTGGTCAAGGTGCAAGGCAATAGGAAGCCCCGTTTCAATAACGGCAGCTTCAACGAGCTTTGTAAGATAAGTATGGTTTGCGTATTTTCTCGCTCCGGCGGAGACTTGGAGGATTAAGGGAGCATTTAGCTTTGCGGCAGCCTCTGTAATGCCTTGGATAATCTCCATATTATTTACATTAAAAGCTCCGATAGCGTATCCTCCCTCATACGCTTTCTTAAACATTTCTGTCGTAGTTACAAGTGGCATATTTTTCAATCCTTTCGGTATTATTAACTAAAAATTATATATCTTTTTCCTTGTAGCTAATAGAGATTATATCTCTTTTAGGCATAAGGCGCGTAAGCTTTATTTCTGCAGCGTTGAGCATACGCTTGCTTGCAATTGTTTCTGCAGAGTTCGCGTACTTATCGCTCAAATAAACAACTTCTTTAATTCCGCTTTGTATTATGGCTTTTGCGCACTCGTTACATGGGAACAGCGCCACATAAATAGTGCAGCCCGTAAGATTTGCGCCGCGGCAATTTAATATTGCGTTAAGCTCCGCATGGCAGACATACGGATACTTTGTTTCAAGATGCTCACCCTCACGCTCCCAAGGAAACTCATCGTCGCTGCACCCGGCGGGAAAGCCGTTATAGCCTACGGACATAATCCTTTTTTCGGGATTTACGATACAGGCGCCAACTTGCGTGTTAGGGTCCTTGCTGCGGCGCGCTGAAAGGAGCGATACCCCCATAAAATACTCGTCCCATGAAATATAATCCTCTCTTTTCGGCAAAACGGCACCTCCACTAAATTTATCACATCATAAAGAAAATAATCTTTAAATTATTATACATAAATTGCACCTTATTTTCAATATGTTTTTAGTTTTTAATAAAGTTTCAGATTTTGTATACGGTTATAATTCCGGAATAGAAAAATAAAGAGCTTATACTATGTTAAAATATTAATGTATAAAAATGATAAAAAGACGGTGAAATATTGATATGACAAATATACTTTACTGCTTTGATACAGAGGACTTTACATCTAACTCGTCTGCGGGGGCTATTGCTATTCTTGCTAATTTGCTTGAGAAAGAGGGTGTCAAGGCGAATTTTTGCATTACGGGGCTTCTTGCGAAACAGCTAATGGCGTGGGAGAGGCAGGATATATTAAACTCACTAAAGCCGCACGAAATTCAGCTTCATAGCCTGGGGCATTCACTTCACCCAACTATTAATGAGTATACGGATATAAAAGACTTTGAGAAAGCGTATTCACGCTGTAAAAAGGAAGAAACGCTTGCGGAAAAATATATAAAAGAGGCGACAAAGGCAAAAAAGCTGTATGCCGCCGTTCCGCCCGGTAAAAGCTTGTCATATGTTGCTATGTATACTTATGCAAATATGGGTATTCCCGCATATTGCGATACTGTCTGCGACACTGTAAACGGCGACGGCGTTTATTATTGCAATCTTTATCATATGGATTATTTCAGGTCGTTTGAGTCTATGTTTTATGATGATACAAATTATGACGAGGATGAGTTTATAGAGCAGCTTGCAAAAAGAAAGCATGCAATTTTATACAACCATCCAAATTATATGCTCTGCAAAGAGTTTTGGGACAAGCTTAATTATGATAAGGTGAATAAACACCCTTTCGGTCAATGGGAGGAGTGTGAAAGAAGAAGTGAAGCGGATATAGAGGCTTTTAAAAATAAACTTATAAGCCTTACTAAGAAGCTTATGGCAGACGAGCGTTTTGCATTTAAAACGGTAAGCGAGGTTATAGATGAAGTAGGGTTTTATAAAGAAAGAAAAATAACACGGGATATGCTACCTGAAATTAGAGAAAGACTGCAAAAAGAATTTGCGCCTCTAAATGAGCCTTTTTCAATAAGCGTTTCCGAGGTTTTTGATGCTTGTGAATACTTTATTACAAACGAAAAAGAGCATACATACATTCCACAAAAAACATATGGTTTTTT
>JAAZGX010000083.1 GCA_012511005.1 Clostridiales bacterium | reverse complement strand
AGTATGCGGTATTGTTTATTTTGCTGTTGTTATGCTGTTTTCTGATTATAGAATAACGATTATTGACTTTATTACCAACTCAAAAGAAAAGCTTTTGAAAAAAGAAAAATAAAAACCGCGAACGCGAAGATTTGTCTTCTTTTGTATTGACTTATATTTTGCCTTATGCTAAAATATAGAGCGTTCCGTATAAGCGGGTGTAGTTCAATGGCAGAATCCCAGCCTTCCAAGCTGGTCGTGTGGGTTCAATTCCCATCACCCGCTCCATTTATGCGCTTGTAGCTCAGGTGGATAGAGCAACTGCCTTCTAAGCAGTGGGTCAGGGGTTCGAGTCCCTTCAAGCGTGCCAATGTGGTGGATGTAGCTCAGTTGGTTAGAGTGCCAGGTTGTGGCCCTGGAGGTCGTCGGTTCAAAACCGATCATCCACCCCACTAAAAGACTGCGTCAAATATCACTCCTTTTTCTGATATTTGGCGTTTTTATAGGGGTGTAGCCAAGCGGTAAGGCAACGGACTTTGACTCCGTCATTCGTAGGTTCAATTCCTGCCACCCCTGCCAGTCGGCAAAGCCGACAAGGTTTATTGCTCTTAGATTAACGCTAAGGGCAATTTTTATTGCCGATTTTCTTATCTTATAGGCTTAAATAATGAAAATATCCATTTTATTTTACAATCAACACATTGTTGCGTGACTTTATTATAATTTCGTGTATAATAAAGCTTAGCAAGACATAAACAGAAAATACGGGAGATGGTTATTTTATGGCGAAAATTTCAAAGAACATTAAAACGCTGCGTATTGATAAACGCCTAACACAAGAAGAACTTGCTGAAAGTATTCGCGTAACAAGACAGACGATTTCAAGCTGGGAGACGAATAGAACTCAGCCCGATATAGATATGCTTGAAGCTCTTTCGGAGTTCTTCGGTGTTGGTGTTGAAGAGCTTATATATGGTGAAAAGAGAAATGTCGGCTTAGAGGCGGACCCTAAAAGTGACCGTAAAATCTTTTCAATTATCCTTGCTGTTTTAGGTTCTGCCTTTGTTGTTGTTGGGCTTGTTTTTCTATTTGTTGATTTGTGGTTTAATTTCTCTTTATCAGTTAAAACGGTTCTAAGTTTCTTGCCGCTTGTAATAGGTTTCTTTTTATCTTTATTCGTGTATTTTAAGAAATATCAAAGCATACCTTTTCGTGAGGGTGCCTCGGTAATTTGGAGTGCAGGTTTTATAGCTACAATGGCACTTGTTTGGAACCTTTACAGCTTTGATTATATTGATTACCTTCTTCTTATTTGTGCTGTTTTAATTTTACCTATTTTCTATGTGATGCGGTCTGTTTTTCCTGTTGTTTTATATTTTATTTTGGTTATGTTCTTTTATTACGGGAAAATTAGTTTCTATAGCTTTTCAGATACAATGGACGTACACCTATTTATTTCACTGCTTTTATTTTTAGCGGCGGGGTATACCGCAATATTTAAGAATAAGACTAAAGATTTGCGTTATCACTTTGCGGTGTGGTTTGGTGTTGTGATGGCAGGGTTTTCTTTGCCTTTACTGCCAAGCGTATTTACACCAATTTCTGATATATTTGCAATTCTTCTTGTTCCTTCGTTTTTAATTGCACTTTTCGCATTTGATAACGGTGAAAGGCAAAAATATCCCTTTCGTTTTCCTGCGGCTATTCTTCTTGTCGCACAATTCACATTTCAAACTATCATAGCACTGCAGGACAATGGCAGCTTTTTAAGGATTAAAGATTACTCCGAATATATCCCCGTTTTCGTTTTATGCATTTTGATTGTTGCGCTTGGCATTTATTTAGGGCGAAAAAGCATTTTTAATAATCCGCTTAAATTAGCTTTTCTGTTTTTCTCTGTACTGACAATAGTATCTCTTATGGTAAGCTCTTATGCCATTCTTATTACTACAATCGCTTTAGATTTTGTAATATTTTTAATGGGGGTAAAAAAGGCAAAGCTTTCAACCTCTAACCTTGGGCTTGCAAGCATATCTTTTATACTTTTTGCAATTATATTTGGAAGTGAATTTGAGGCTGTTACGAAAGGTGTTACTTGCATAATTATTGGTGCTGTCTTTATAGCTGTAAACTATTTTATGTCAAAATATTTTGCATCTAAAAACAAAGCTCAGGAGGCGAATATAAATGCGTAAAACTATATTATTTATTATAATCGCACTGCAAATTTTTGCATCTTTCAGCGTTGTTGCCATAAGTAAAAATATAAATGATGAAATTCAGAGTAACGGAACAGAGT
>JAAZGX010000082.1 GCA_012511005.1 Clostridiales bacterium | reverse complement strand
TTCTCATAACCTCAAGTGTTTTCTCGTAATTTTCTGTCTGCCATTCCTTGTAGTAGAAATCGATGTATTCTTGTATCTTTTCCTCTTGTTTAGCCCTGTCTACGCCTAAAAGGGTATCAACACTTACACCGAAGAATGATGCTATTGACGGAAGCGCTGTAATATCGGGATAAGTTTCGCCGCGTTCCCATTTACTGATCGCTTGAAACGATACTCCTAAAAAATCTGCAAGTGTTTCCTGAGTCATTTCACGCTCACGCCGCAGTCGTTTTATAGTATCTCCAATGCTGATAATCATATAATTATCTCCTTTTTTAATAATACAACGGCCGTTGTATCTCTATTATATAAATCCTGTCTTTTTAATACAATAACGCATTGTTTGAATAGAAATCAGCCGGTAATTGAAAGATTCTCTTTATTAAATTTATTACAATTAATGAAACAAATAGAAAGATTAATATTTATGATGAAAAAATGTTGTTTTAACAAGAATAATCTGCTATAATCTAATATGAATGGGGGGTTTTTATGGATAAGGATATTATCTTCAAAAGCGCTATTTTTGGTGGTTTTAATAAACAGGATGTAATGAGGCACCTTGCCGCTGTAAATGCTGAAAATGCTGATTTACAGCAGAAATATTCGACTGCCTGCGCTGATGCTTCATCATTTTTAAACAAGATAACGGAACTTGAGCAGAAATTAGTCGAATTTGCAGCCGTATCACAGCAGCTTGAAGAAGAAAGACAAAAATCATCACAGTTTGAAATAGAAATACAAAAACTTTCTAACGAAAATGAAGAAAATCTTCAAAAACTTAATGCTCTTATTGCTGAAAAGGAAAAACTGTCAGTTGACCGTGAAAAACTAAAGGCAGTCGAGTTGCAGTTAGGCGCCGCCATGCTTGACGCACGGCTGCATTCCGAAAAGCTTATATCAAAGGCAAATGAAAAGATTTCGGATATTAACAAAGAAACGGGAGAGGCAATTACAAAAACCGCAAGTAAAATGGGCGACATTTCAACAGATATAGGCGAGCTTGCCGCTGTCTTTAATAAGGCGATTGCACAGCTTGAGGATAGAGTCCGCTCTATTGTAGATAATATGAGCAGCGTGGCCGATAGTTTAATTAAAGAATCTCAAAAGAGCTTAAAGTCACAGAATGAAAAGATTAAAAATAGCTCTGATGATGAAACAGACGGCGACCTTACAAGCTCAGTCTATATTTTCGGTTAGAATGGAAAAAACAAAAGTTAGTGCAAAGGACATTCGCGCGGCGGCAGAATATTTAAGAGCAGGGGATAGAGTGCTGCTTAGCGGGCATATTTATACCGCACGGGATGCTGCACACAAAAGATTAGTATCTTCACTTGAAAACGGTGAAAGTTTGCCGTTTCCTCTAAAAGATGCGGTTATTTATTATACGGGTCCTACTCCTGCGAAAAATGGTCTTGCCGTTGGCAGTTCGGGTCCCACAACCTCAAGCCGTATGGACATCTTTACGCCAACTCTCCTCCTAAACGGACTTTCTGCTATGATTGGTAAGGGTGAGCGGAGCGAGGATGTTATTCAATCAATTAAAGAAAATCGAGCTATCTATTTTTGTGCCGTTGGCGGAGCAGGAGCGCTTTACAGTAAAAATATCAAATCGTGTGAGGTAATTGCATATCCGGAGCTTGGCTGTGAGTCAATAAAACGCTTTTTTGTTGAGGATATGCCTCTTATTGTTGCTGTTGATGCATTTGGTACGAACATTTTTAATTTACAGAGGGATTTATGAATTCAATTAATTTTACAGAGTTTTTATCATTAGTTATAAGCAGCCCGCCGTTAGCTATTACAACTTTATTAACGCTTGGCGTTATTTTAGTTAATGGATGGACTGATGCTCCAAATGCTATTGCCACCTGTGTTTCAACAAGGGCGATACGCCCAAAAGCCGCAATAATAATGGCGGCTATATTCAATTTCTTCGGCGTGCTTGTTATGTCTGCAATAAATTCTCAAGTGGCACAAACAATATACAATATAGCAGACTTTGGCGGCGACCCTAAAGCGGCACTTATTGCCCTTTGTGCGGCGATGTTTGCAATTGTAGTATGGGCAACCGCAGCATGGAAATTCGGAATACCAACGAGCGAAAGTCATGCTTTGATAGCGGGAGTTTCCGGCGCCGCAATAGCGCTTCAAGGCAGTTTTAAGGGTATAAACGGAGCAGAGTGGATAAAAGTATTATACGGACTTTTACTATCAACGCTTTTAGGCTTTTTTGCCGGATTTATCACTGTGCGCATAGTAGAGGCAATATTTAAGAATATAGACCGCAGGAAAACATTCGGATTTTTTAAGAACGCACAAATTTTTGGCGGCGCATCTATGGCATTTATGCACGGCGCGCAAGACGGTCAAAAATTTATAGGTGTTTTTCTTTTAGGAGTATTTCTTTCTATGGGACAAGCCGAAACAACGAGTTTTGATATACCCTTATGGCTTATAGTACTTTGCTCTGTTGTAATGGCAGTTGGTACATCTATCGGTGGGTATAGGATAATAAAAGCCGTAGGAATGGATATGGTAAAGCTTGAAACATATCAAGGGTTTTCTGCTGACCTTGCAAGCGCAGGCTGTCTTCTTTTGTCCTCGCTTACGGGTTTACCTGTCAGCACCACACACACGAAAACAACCTCTATGATGGGCGTTGCGGCATCAAGAAGAATTAAGTCTGTCAATTGGAGCGTTGTAAAGGAAATGGTTGCCACTTGGCTGCTGACTTTTCCCGGTTGCGGATTAATAGGATACCTTATGGTAAAACTGTTTTTATATATTTTCTAATTGAAAGGATTACAATATGAAAGAGAAATACAATTATTTTGATATGATGATAAACGCGTCAATTTTTTGTGTTGATATGGCAAATGGATTGGCTGACGCTTTTAAAAATTTCGACCCGTACAAAGTAAAAGAAATACTTGAAGAGCTGCACATAATAGAGCATGAAGCGGACAAAGTTAATCACGATATGATGGAAAGACTTGTGAAAGAATTCTTGCCTCCCATTGAGCGGGAAGACTTGATAGCTTTAGGCTCTGAACTTGATAATATTACAGATTGTGTTGAAGATGTTTTTCGTAAGATTTATATGTATAATGTTACAGTACTTAGAGGTGACTTAGAAAAGCACACCACGCATATTGTGCTTATGTGCGAAAAAATATCAGAGCTTATGAAAGAGTTTAAGAATTATAAAAAGTCCGGTAAAATTAAGGATATGATTATTGAAATAAACAGACTTGAAAGTGACGGAGATAAAATATACGAGGATAGTACAAGAAAGCTGTTTATAGAAAAAAGTGATGCAATTGATACATTTATTTGGGCAGATATATACAGAAGGCTTGAGCTTTGCTATGACGCGTGTGAGCATGCGGCGGATGTTGTGGAAATAGTCATTATGAAAAATAGCTAAATCGAGGATATATAACAGATGAGCAGATTTATCAAGTTAAGAAAAGAACTTATAGAAAAAGAATTCAAAAAGATGAATAGTCGGCAACAGGAAGCGGTTTTCAATACGGATGGACCGCTCCTTGTTCTTGCGGGGGCAGGCACTGGTAAAACTACGGTTCTTGTAAACAGAGTGGCATATATAATAAAATACGGAAACGCTTATCATAGTGATTTTACATATCGTGAACCAACAGAAAAAGATATTGCCGAGCTTGAAGAGCTGATTAAAAAAGGCGGCGAACCCTCGTTTGATTTAGAGCCTCTTCTTAAAGTTGACGCCCCTATGCCTTGGCAAATATTAGCCATAACTTTCACAAATAAAGCGGCGAATGAGCTAAAAGCAAGGCTTGAGGCTATGCTTTCTAAAGACGGAGCTGATGTCTGGGCAAGTACATTTCACTCTGCCTGTGTTCGGTTTTTAAGGCGAGACGGAGAAAGGCTTGGTTTTTCAAAAGGTTTTACTATTTATAATACTGATGATTCAAAAAGGCTCATGAAAGAGGTTCAAAGGGTACTTAATATTGATGATTCGCGCATACCTGTTAAATTGATATTATCAGAAATAAGCAAAGCAAAAGACTCTCTTATTTCTCCTGAAGAATATGCAAATACAGTTGCGAATGACAAGACGAAAGAAATCATTTCCCGCGCCTTTACGAAGTATCAGGAAATGTTAAAAAAATCAGACGCTATGGATTTTGACGATATAATTGTAAATGCCGTCAGGCTGTTATCCGAAAATCCGGAAGTTTTGAATTATTATCAAAATCGGTTTAAGTATGTAATGGTTGATGAATATCAGGACACGAACCACGCGCAGTATGTTCTTACATCTTTAATTTCAGATTCACATAAAAACTTGTGCGTTGTGGGTGATGATGACCAAAGTATATATAAATTTAGAGGCGCCACCATTGAAAATATCCTAAGTTTTGAAAACCGATTTAAAAGCACGAAAACTATAAGGCTTGAAGAAAATTACCGCTCGACCTCAATAATTCTTGATGCCGCAAATGCCGTTATAAAGAACAATAGTGAGCGCAAGGGCAAAAGTTTATGGACGAATAAAGCCGGCGGTGAAAAAATTACATTGTACTTAACATCTAACGACCTTGAAGAGGGGAAATACATTTCAAATGAAATATTGAATAGAGTTTCTTCTGGAGCGCGTTTTAATGATTTTGCGGTGCTTTACAGAACGAATGCGCAGTCAAACAGCATAGAACGCGCCTTTGTATATAACGGTATTCCGTATAGAGTTATAGGCGGGCACCGTTTTTATGAGCGCAAAGAAATTAGGGATATTATTGCTTATTTATCCGTTATATCAAACACGGCGGATACGGCGCGAATTCAAAGGATTATAAATGAGCCAAAAAGAGGAATAGGCGACAGTACGGTAAATTCCGTAGCACAAATAGCGGATAGTCTTGGGCTTAGCTTTTATGATGTTCTTTCAAACGCAGACGATTATCCGATGCTTTCAAGGACTGCTAATAAGCTTAAAGATTTTTCTGCTTTGATTGAAGACCTAAAAAACGCAAGCGAAAAAATGGATATTGGAGATTTTTTCAATTATCTACTTATGCAAACCGGTTATTTGGCGTTGCTTGCAACAGATAAACAGACGGAGCAAGACCGAAAGGATAACCTTGCAGAGCTTATGACGAACCTTATAAGGTACTATGAAAATAATGAATATGCAACGCTTAACGGTTTTTTGGAGGAAGTGGCACTTTTAACAGATATAGATAATTATAACGAGGAAAATGAAGCGGCTGTTATGATGACATTACATTCCGCAAAAGGACTTGAGTTTCCGTGTGTCTTTTTAGCGGGAGTGGAAGAAGGTTTATTTCCGAGCAATCAAGTTTTGTACTATCCCGATGAACTTGAGGAGGAAAGGCGTTTAGCCTATGTTGGAATTACACGGGCTAAAGAAAAACTCTATATAACAAACGCTCAATCGCGTATGGTTTACGGCTCTACGACATTTACGAAACCGTCAAGATTTATTGATGAAATCCCGCGGGAGCTGACTGTAAGCAATTTCGAAAAGAAGGTTGCTAACTTCAAATTTGGCGGTTTTAGTGACGCTACAAGCGACACGCGCGAGTATTTCGGCACACAGAAAAGCGGCGGCCAAAGAGTATACCGTAATACGCCGGCAAAAAGTGTTCATAGAGGATTTAGCGGCTTGCAGTCACAGACAAGCGGCCAAACAAAAGCTGTAAAGGATTATAAACCAGGGGATACGATTACTCACAAGGCTTTTGGCGAGGGATTGATATTAACGGTTACGGCTATGGGTAACGATAAACTTCTTGAAGTAGCATTTGAAAACGGCACAAAAAAATTAATGGCAAACTATCTAAAATAAGCTTGCCAAAAACTGTTTAATTTTTTATGTGTATTCCGCAAACGGAGTGTGTATATTAGAAAGGTTAAAGTCAACCATTTTTTGTTTACGATTATATCTGTAAATACTAAGCACGAGCCCAAGACCAATATAAAGACAAAGCGTACTTGAGCCTCCGGCACTGAAAAACGGTAAAGTAATGCCTATTACGGGCAAAAGTTTAAGACACATACCTATATTGATTATAACCTGTGAAACAATCATAACGGCAATTCCAAAGCACATGAGCCGAGCAGAGAAATCGCGGGCATTTTTACCGGTCCTTAGTATTTTTGCTATAATAGCGCCAAGTAATAATAAAGCGAAAACACATCCAAGAAAACCAAGCTCTTCACCAACAACGCTGAATATCATATCGTTTACAGCCTCCGGAACCACACCGTTTTGAGTATAAACACCTTTAAATAGGCCTTGACCGAAAAGACCGCCGGAGCCTAAAGCGGTAATGCCTTTTTCCTGCTGATATATTTCATCAGGATAAAGCTCCGGATGAAAAAGAGCTAAAAATCTATTTTTATGAAAATCTCCAAATAAATAAATCCATAGCAAAGGGGATACCGCAATACCTAATAAGCCGCCTGCGGCAAAATACCCCCAATGCAGACCGGCGAAAAACAGCATCCCTAAAGCAATTACAACAAAAACCACGGCAGAGCCTAAGTCCCCGCAAATGAGAACTAATCCCGCGGCTAAAGCGGCATGCGCACCAAGGGCAATAAGGCTTTTTAACTCATTTAACTTATCCTTGACAAGCTCAATATGCATAGAAAATGTAATAATAAAACCAATCTTAACGAGTTCGGACGATTGAAAATAAAAGCTGCCAATCTCAATCCAACTTTTAGCGTCAGGGCGCGCATCAGGCGCGGCGCCAAACATACGGGTATAAAGCATAAGCAGTATACAAAATATGCCGATAATCGGCCACAGCTTACCAATCCACTCATAATCTATAATTGAAATCGCAAGAGCCATGGCAATACCCGCTATAATCGCTATTACCATAACCTTAAAGTCACGCGATATAACCATACCGTCAAGCAGTAAAAACCGCGTTGCGCTATAAACCATAACCGCGCCAAAAATGGAGGTTATTAAAGAAATAGCAATTAATAATTTATCTAAACCTGCAAAAAATGATTTTACAGATGGAATAATCCTTTTTATCTCATCACATCCTCTTTATTTATTATACAATCCTTGAGAGTTTTTTTCAATACTCAAATCATAAGTAAAAGTTAAAGTTTAAGGAGCTAAAATGCAAAAAGTAACCTCTTTTTCACCAAATGAAACGGAAAACTTTGCCCGCCTGCTCGGCGAAAAATTAAAAGGCAAAGAGGTTGTTGCTTTGTTTGGAGAGCTTGGTATGGGAAAAACCACTTTCGTTCGCGGATTAGCAAGAGGGCTTTGTATTGATGTAAATGAGATTAGCAGTCCCACTTTCTCGCTCGTTCATGAGCATAGCGGAAAAATTCCTCTATATCACTTTGATATGTATAGGATTGAAACCTATTATGACCTTTGCTCAACAGGCTTTTTCGATTTTTTGGAATTGAAAGGGGTTTTGTGTACGGAATGGAGCGAAAACATAGAAAATGTTTTGCCGAAAGACACTATTAGGATAACAATTGAGCGTGGTAAAAGTGAACATGAGCGAATACTTACTATAGTCGGAGACGAATATTATGAAAATTCTTGGAGTTGACAGCAGCGCAAAAACAGCAAGCGTTTCAATAATTGAGGGCGGAAAAGTGCTTTCAATGTTGTATTCCAATACGGGATTTACACACAGCCAAACGCTTATGCCGATGATTAAAAGCGCTCTTGACATTACCGCCTATAAGCCTTCTGATATTGATGCTTTCGCGGTAAGCGTCGGACCCGGTTCTTTTACGGGTATAAGAATAGGCATAGCCGCAATAAAGGGAATGGCACAGCCTTTATCTAAGCCATGCATAGCTGTATCAACGCTTGAGGCGGCAGCTTACCCTTTAAGGGAGCATGACTGTACAGCCGTCAGCGTAATGGATGCCAGAAGAGAGCAAGTTTACGAAGCAATGTTTGATTGCTCTGAAAACAAGCTTTTAAGGCTTTCTAATGATAGCGCAAACTCTATAGACGAACTATACGAAAAAATAAAGAATATAAAAAAGCCGATTTATTTAATAGGAGACGGTGCAGATATTTGTTTTGCCTTTCTTAATGAGAGAATATCGGACATTAAAACAGCACCTGAACAAATTAAATACCAACGGGCAGACAGTGTGGCGCTTTTGGCTTTAGAGAAGTATAAAAATGGCGAGTTTGTATTAGCTGAAAGCTTAAATCCTCTTTATCTTCGCAGCTCACAAGCGGAGCAAAGCTTAAAAAAGAATATTAATAATACACAAAAGGAGGAATAAATATGTACAAAATTTCTTTAGGCGCAGACCATGCGGGATTTCCATTAAAAGAGGCGTTAAAAAAGCATCTTGAGTTAAAAGAGATAACCTATATTGATTGCGGTACTTTTTCTGAGGAGTCGTGCGACTATGCAGTTTCCGCTAAGAAAGCATGCGAAAAAGTAATAGCGGGGGAGGCAGAGTTTGCGCTTCTTTGTTGCGGCACCGGTGTTGGTATTTCAATAGCCGCTAATAAAATTGGCGGCATTCGAGCCGCCGCTGTATCGGATTATTTTAGCGCAAAGTATACAAGGCTTCATAATGACGCAAATGTATTATGTCTTGGCTCAAGAGTTGTAGGAGCAGGACTTGCAAGTGAATTACTTGACATATTTCTTAACACGGAATTTGAAGGCGGCGAAAGACATATAAGAAGAGTTGCACAAATCGCAGAACTTGAAAAAGGCGATATATAGTAAATTATAAAGGAAATACCGTGCAGTTTATTTGCACGGTATTTTTTTAAGTTTAATGCCTATTTTCCTAATAAAGCGACTGTTAGTGCGCCGTATAAGGCGGCTTGATTACCAAGCCCTGTTTTGCGCCTTTTAATATTAAGACCCGTATCCTTAAAAGCAAAACGCTCCACCCCGTCAGATATTCCGTCGAACATCAGCTCATAAATCAACGGCACGCCGCCAAAAACAAACGCGCCTATATCAAGCAGATTAGCAACGGTGGCAACTGCTTTTCCTACCATAAATCCGGCATCACGGAACATTTCAGTAACTTGCTTATCACCCTTGAATGATTTTGAAATAAGCTCTTCAATCGGTTTCTTTTCACCGGGGTTTGCCGCAAGAAAGGCGTTTTCAAGTGCGTTACAGGAAGCAAAAGCTTCAAGGCAGCCCTTATTTCCGCAACCGCAGGCAGGGCCGTTGTCATCTACTACAATATGTCCTATCTCTCCGGCGTTTCCGTTAGTACCTTTAAAAAGGTTATTGTTAATTACAAGACTTCCTCCGATACCGTAAGAGAGCGTAATCCACATAAAGTTTTCATCGTCTTTGCATACGCCAAACTTTTTTTCGGCAAGTGCGCATGAGTTTACATCATTTTCAATAAAAATCGGAAGCCCAAATTTATCACCGATACACTCTTTTAAATTTAAGTCGCGTATTCCGGAGAAAGGCGAAAAAATCCATACGCTGTTTTCAGAATCAGTAAGCCCCGGTACAGATACGCCGATACGCTCAATTTCCGGATTTCTATCAAGCACTCTGTCAGTAAAATCTATAATAGCTTCAGTTACAATTTTCTTTGCATCGTGCCCTGAAAATAATGGTATTGTAGAAATTGAATGAAGCTTATTATTTTCATCTGAAATAGCACCGGAGAGTTTAGTACCGCCAATATCGAGACATAAGATAGCCATTAATTACATCCTCCAATGAAAGATTAGTTGAAAGTTATCCACACTTATTTTATAATACCATAAATAATTACAATGTAAAGGATTATTTTAAACTCTAAGAGTTATACCATTTTTTTCAAGCTCTTTTAATGCATTTTGTACAGCATAATCTGCCTGTTCGTCTGTAAGCGTCCTATCATTTGCACGAAGTGTAAGTGAGAATGCTACGCTTTTTTTATCATCAGGCACTTGCTGTCCTTTATAAACATCAAAAAGCTTTATGCTTTCGAGCCAATCCCCGACAGCATATTTAATAATGTCTGAAAGTTTCGAAGCGGGTGTATTTATATCGCAAACGAGAGCAAGGTCACGCGTTGCGGCGGGAAATTTCGGCAAGGGTTTATAAATACGATTTTTTACGGCATTTTTTAACAGCTTTTCAAAACATAACTCAAAAACAAAGCACTTAACATCTATTTCATAATTATTGAGTACATCGGGATGAATTTCGCCTATAACTCCCGAAAACTCATTATCAATAAAGACTTGCGCCGTTCTGCCGGGGTGGTAAGACGGGTTATTTGTCAATGCCTCAAAACCCACCTTTCTAATACCAATTTTATTAAACAATTCTTCTATTATGCCTTTAAGAGTGTAAAAATCAGCATTTTCGCCGTACATTCCAGCGACAAGAGCTTCTGTTTCTTCAGGAAGCTCATCCTTGCCGTTCGGCTTGTACAAGGCAGATAGTTCAAATAGAAATGCTTCCTTGTTTCGGTTATTATAATTTCGTGAAAGCGCATCTAAAAGAGACGGTAGGGCTGTAGTTCGCATAATGCTCGTATCTTCGCCGAGAGGATTGCTGATTGTGACAGAATTTCGTTTTTCGCTATGAGGCGGTAAAAGAATTTTATCATATGCTTTTGGGCTGAAAAATGAATATGTGACAATCTCAAAAGCACCGAAAGCCGTCATTAAATCAGTTAAAGTTTTTTCAAAAGCCTGCTCGACTGTCAGTCTGCCGTCCGCAACACCTGTCAGCTCAAGGTCAGGTATGTTTTGATAGCCGTAAAAACGGGCAATCTCCTCTGATATATCTGCTTGATGCGTCACATCTTCTCTAAAAGACGGGACATATATATTACCGTTTTTAATCTTAAATTCAAGCTTTTCAAGAATTTTTATATGCTCATCAACAGATAGCTCAATTCCAAGAAAACTGTTTACCCATTCGTGATTAAGGGGTATAACCGTAGGCTCTTTTTTTGTGGGATAGCAGTCTATTATGCCGCCCACAATATCACCTGCATTTAGCTGCTCTATAAGAGAAAGCGCCCGCAGTAAAGCTTTATCACAAATTTCACGGTCAAGCCCTTTCTCAAACCGAGAGGACGACTCCGTTCTAAGCCCAAGTTTTTTTGAAGTTTTACGAACAGATGAGCCGTTAAAACAAGCCGATTCAAATATAAGCGTCGTCGTATCATCCATAACACCGCTGTACTCACCGCCCATTACACCTGCTACGGCAACGGGTTTTTCACTGTCTGCTATAACTAATATTGAACCGTCAAGCTGTCTTTCTATGCCGTCAAGGGTCGTTATATTCTCATTAAGAGCGGCATTTCTAACTACAATAGATGCATCTTTAACGAGTCTGTAATCAAATGCGTGCATAGGTTGTCCCATTTCAAGCATTACAAAATTAGTAATATCAACAATATTATTTATAGGGCGCACACCGGACGCGCGAAGCCTTTCTCTTAACCATAAAGGCGAAGGTTCTACCCTTGCGTTTTTAACGATTGCAGCACAATAACGGCAGCACTTTTCAGGAGATTTGATTTTTACCGACAACAGCTCGTTTATATCACCGCTCTTATTTTTAATATCAAAATGCGGATATTTTATAGGCTTATTAAATGTTGCGGCAGCTTCCCTTGCAAGTCCTAACACACTAAGACAGTCCGGTCTGTTAGGCGTAATTTCAAACTCCGTTACGGTATCTAAAAGACCGATAGCCTCTTTTATATCAAGCCCCAAGGTTTTGTCACAATCGTCACCAAGTACGAATATACCGTCACCTAAAGCATAAGGAAAATCATGAACGCTTAAACCGAGTTCAGTCAAAGAGCAAAGCATACCAAAGCTTTCAACTCCTCTTAAAACTCCCTTTTTTATTTCTTTACCGCCGAAAACTACAGAGTTATCTAAAGCTACGGGCACATAATCTCCAACTTTAAGGTTTTGCGCGCCCGTAACGATTTGCAAAACGCCTTTTTCGCCGGCATCTACTTCACAAATCCATAAATGTTCGGAATTGTTATGATGTATAAGCGAAAGTATTTTACCGACAACTATATTAGAAAGCTCTGCGCCCTCTTTTTTATATCCCTCAACCTTTGAGCCTGACATTGTCATAGCATCAATAAATTCTTTTTGTGAAACGCAGGGGTCTGTATAGTCTTTAAGCCATTTTTCTGATAATAACATATAAAGCCTCCTTAAAATTGACTTAAAAATCGTAAGTCGTTTTCAAAAAATAAGCGCAGGTCATTAATAGAGTACTTAAAGAGCGTTAATCTTTCAAGTCCAACGCCAAACGCATAGCCGCTGTAAATATTAGGGTCAATACCGCCATTTTCAAGTACTTTAGGATGTACCATTCCTGCGCCGAGTATTTCAATCCAGCCTTCATTTTTGCACATAGAGCAGCCTTTGCCGCCGCAGATAAAACACGAAACATCCATTTCACAGGATGGCTCGGTGAATGGAAAGTGGTGAGGGCGCAGGCGGATTTTTGTATCGTTGCCGTAAAGCCTTTTGGCAAACTGCATAAGACTGCCTTTTAACACGCTCATAGAAATGCCCTTATCGACAACGAGCCCCTCAACTTGGTGGAAAAGGGGAGAGTGTGTCGCATCAACAGTATCCGCACGGTAAACCCTGCCGGGAGCTATTATGCGAATAGGAGGTTTTGTGTTTTCCATAACCCTGATTTGTACGGGAGATGTTTGCGTGCGAAGCAGCATATTTTCCGTTATATAAAATGTATCCTGCGTATCACGAGCCGGATGGTCTTTTGGAATGTTAAGCGCCTCAAAATTATAGTAATCCCATTCAACCTCGGGTCCTGTGGCTATTTGAAATCCCATACCAAGAAAAATTTCTTTTACCTCATCAAGCACAACGGTAAGCGGGTGCAGACTGCCAAGCTTTTTTGTGTTACCCGGTATTGTAACATCAATAGCCTCGGATTTCAGTTTTTCTATTTGCTCATCTTTTGCAAGAAGCTTCATTTTCTCGTCAAGTATATCGCCAATAAAGCCCCTAACCTCATTAGCAAGAGCGCCCATTATAGGTCGTTCTTTTGGAGAAAGTGAACCCATTTGCTTGAGAATTGATGTAAGCTCGCCCTTTTTACCCAAATACTTAACTCTAAGAGCTTCAAGAACTTGCCGTGATATGGCACTTTCAATCTCGCTTTTTGCGGCTGTTTTAATCGTTTCAAGCTGCTTTTCCATAGTTTCAGTCCTTTTAAAAAAATAATCGCCCCATAAAGGGACGAAGAAAACTCCGCGGTACCACCCTAATTTTTGCAAAGAGCAAACACTCTGTTATCTTTAACGAAGATTAACCGTCCTTGCCTACTAAAAATTCAACAAAGCCGCTCGTAAGTGAAATTCGGATAAAACTGCCGCAGGCGGGCTTTCAGCCACAGGCACGCCTCTCTTTATACGGAAATACGCCTTATCTTACTGTCTTAGTCATAGCGTTTAGCGAATTTTATCATAATTATATTGATTTGTCAATAAAAAGTGGTATTAAAACAATGAAAAACCTTGATTTCACTGTTATATGTGTTACAATAAAAATAATGTTTAATAAGGAGTTATTTTTATGAAAGAAATAAAACTTGGTGTTCAACTTTTTACATTGAGAGATTACTGCCAAACGGCAGAACAGTTTGAAAAAACACTGAAAATGTTAAATAGTATTGGATGCGATGTTGTACAAATATCGGGAATAGGTGATTTCGAGCCTGAAGTTAAAGCAGAGCTTACAGAAAAATACAATATGAGCGTTTGTCTTACTCATATTTCATATGACCGATTTTTTGATGATTATGATAACTTAATAAATGAACACAAGCTTATAAAATGTAAAAATATAGGTATCGGCTCAATGCCCTCTGCTTTTAGGGGAAGCTATGAGGGAATATCCGAATTTATAAAAAAGTCATCCGACATTAGTAAAAAACTCGAAAAAGACGGCTTCAACTTTAACTATCATAACCATGCTTTTGAATTTGAAAGATATAATAATGAGCTTACTATGGATAGGTTAGTAAATGAAACGCCAAATGAAGCATATTTTTTCGTGCCTGATACATACTGGATGCAATACGGCGGAGTGACGCCTCAGGATTATATTAAAAAAATGAAAGGCAAAGTAGATGTTTGCCACTTTAAGGATATGAAAGTTGTTGACTCTCATCCGAAATTTGCACAATGCGGGCAGGGGAATTTAGATTTGGATGCTTGTTATCGCGCGTGTCAAGAAATAGGTGTAAATTACATTGTTATTGAGCAGGACAATTGTTATGATACGCACCCTTATGATGCTGTAAAAATAGGTTTTGAGGGCTTAAAAAGCATAGCCGAAAGAAACGCTTAATACTGAAAGGGGAATGTTATGAATTATTTAAAAAGCTTTATATTTGGACTTTTATATTCTGCTTTGTTTTGTGTACTGCCTCTTTTGATTTTTATTTTAACTAAAAGTACCAATTCCGCAGGACTGTTAGTTTTTTACCTTATTGTAGCGTTTACTACATTAGGATTTGTGGCTTATAGCGTCATATCAAAACATGAGCCTCCAAAGAAAACTAATAACGAGCTACTTGAAAAGCTTGAAACCCTTGAGCTGCAAAATACCGCAATAGCATTTAATATTAATGAAATAAAAAAGACTGTGAAAAATAATGAGTTGGAATAAAACTTTTTTTAGTAAAATGTGTATAAGGATAGCGGTAATCACCTTTCTGCTATCTCTTGGTATTACTTATACTGTAAATACGGCTTATGCTATAAACAGCTATGGTGACTTTACATATTCTATACTTGACGACGGTACTGTTAGAATTGATAATTTTAATAATATGTATGCGGAAAATGTAAGTATTCCCGCAAGCATTGACGGTAAAGGCGTATCAGAAATAAATGCGCGGGCGTTTATGCATAAAAGAAACCTCGTAACCGTTACAATACCTGACAGTGTTAACGCGATAGGCGAGCAGGCTTTCAGTGATTGCTTATCGCTTGCAACTATTGATTTCGGGTTTAATGTAACGAAACTTGGAGCTTATTGCTTTGATAATTGCAAATCCTTATGTACCGTAAATTTGGCTAATATCCAAACAATAGGCGATAAATGCTTTTATAACTGTACGGCATTAAAAAGTGTTAATCTTGGAAGTAGTCTTGTTTCTATCGGAAGAAATGCTTTTTCAAATTGTTGTATGTTATCGGATATAACTTTTTCATCGGTACTTTTAAGCATTGCGGACTATGCCTTTTCAAAATGTGCCGCGTTAAAAACTGTTACATTTCCCGATACTCTTAAAAGCATAGGCAATAGCGCTTTTAACGACTGTGCTATTTTAGAGAATGTATCTTTCGGTAAAGGTATGGTTGCCGTTGGCGCCTATTGCTTTGAAAACTGCGCGTCACTACTGAAGATTACGGTACCGCCTAATGTGATTTCTATTGGCAGCAAGGCATTTGCGCTTCGTGACGGAGTAAGCTTCTCCCATTCTGCCGATTTAGAGATGACATGCCAAAAAGGCTCAAATGCAGATGCTTATTGTAAATTAAATAAGATTACTACTGTGTATAAAGACTTTAATATGCTTTTTCTCATTGGTGACTTAAACGGCAACGGGAAAATTGAAGTAAGTGACGCAAGAACAGCTTTGCGCTTCTGTGTTGGTTTAGAAAAATATACACAAGAAGAAGAGTATTATGCGGATTTTAATCAGTCAAATACACTTGAGGTATCGGATGCAAGGCAGATTTTACGCGTAGCTGTAGGGCTTTAATCATGAAAAAGACGGGGAAAATCGCAGTAGGCGGAATTATATCGGCACTGTCTGTTACTATTATGTTTTTGACCGCGGTTTTGCCTTTTTTAACTTATGTTTTTCCAATATGCGCGGGAATACTTATGATTGTAATTAATGAGGAGCTTGGGCGTTTTTGGGGACTTAGCGTTTATTTTTCAGTTTCCGTTCTTTCTATTATTATATTGGCAGATAAAGAAGCGGCGCTGATGTATATTGCTTTTTTTGGATACTATCCAATTATTAAAGAAAAAATCGAGCGCCTTAATAAAGCGCTCGCATATATAATTAAACTCTTAATTTTTAATACTTCAATCACATTTTCATATTATTTAATGATTAAACTTTTTGGACTGTCGGCAGAAGAATTTAACGAGTTTGGGAAATACACAATTCCAATTCTTCTGCTATTGGCAAATATTCTTTTTTTTCTGACGGATTGGTTGTTAAATATACTGATTAGCTTATATAAAAAGCAGTTTCAAACGCGCTTTAGAAAAATGTTTAAGTAAGCGTCTTTGCAGTACTGTGGCAGTCCTCTTTGCCTATCCACATATCCTCCCACTTTTGACCGGCTATTTGCTCGATTTTTTGTTTTTGCTCCTCGCTTATTGTGCATGTACCGGTTTCGTGTTTTTCTTTTATTATTTCTCTTATAACAGCATGGTCAGTCTTTGTCATTTTATAACGATAAGTTGATATAACTGTAAACAAGGCAAATATTGCGGGAAGAATAATGAAATTAAGCCGCAATCCGAAAAGAGATTTCGCAGTCTGATACTGCGGCTCTTTTCTTTTTGTATCGTAACTAAATGATTCAAGTGAAGCTCCAACGGCAAAAGACATCAAGCTCGCAATGGTTTTTGAAAAGAAGGATTTAAAAGTCGAAACCATTCCCTCCCTGTTTTCACCTGTAATAAGCTCATCAACATCAATGACATCGGGCTGTATATTAACGGACACAAATCCGGGACCGGAAAACCCAAAGTTATATAAAACAGACGAAATAAGAATTATTACGGTTGCAAGAGTTGAGGGAGTTGATGGTGTAATAAAGATATTTAGTATAAGCCCTAAAACCATAAACGGACCTAATAACTTTCCGCAAAACTGCTTTCCCTTATGCTTCACAAGAAGAAAGTTCAGCGGAGAACCACTCGCTTCGGCAACTCCCGATATTATATTAAGCGTGTTGAATAGCTTATATTTATTTGCAATGCTTATAATGAAATATTGGTCTGTAATGCTGTAAAGACTTTTGCTTATCATATAAAAAAGACTGATAATAAAGTATTGACGGAACGCTTTATTTTTGAATATGCTGCGATAATCGGCAAATATATTTCTTTTAGTCATACCGGTAAAGTCCGCGCCTAAGGACGACGGCTCTGAAGTTTTAAAGAATGTGTATAAAAGCGGCAAAGTAAACCAAATCGAAAGAATAATACCAACCATTAAATACTTAGGGCGGTCAGAAGGGGAGGGGTCGGGAAGCGCGCCGAGCGCCACCTTAATATTAAAGCCGCCAAGCGCCAAAGCCGTAAATATAAAAGAAGAAATCTGTCCGACGGAGTTCATTATATATTCAACCATTTTATATTGAGTTCTTAAAAAATAGTCGGGGGCTATACTTGGGAGCATAGCCGTGTGCGGAATGCTTGCCATTGTGTAAGCGACACCGTAAAGAAGTCCCGCACAAAGATAAAAAGCAAAGATATTCCCTGTGTTTCCCGATTCGGAAATACCAAAGGAATACCATTTCATAATGTATGATATTATAAAGGGCAGAATTGCCCACAGAAGATATCGGCGGTGTCTGCCGAACCTTGACCTTGTATGGTCAGTAATATAACCCATAATAGGGTCGGTAATAGCATCAGTAATACCACTGATTAATGATATTGTGCCGGCAGTTTTTGTGCCAAGTCCCTCAACAAATGTAAGAAATTGAAGATGATAAAGACTGAGTGGATAGCCTGCCCCTCCAAGCATAATATTGGCAGAAGAATAAGAAATAATCGGCTTTAAATAATCCTTTGTACTTCCTTCTATTGCAACTAAGCGCTTTAGCCTTTCACCTAATTCCATAAACTAACCCCTTATTTTTAAGCTCTTTAACCTGTTTTTCTATTCTTTAGGTATGTGAGAGCCATTTTATATCCATCAAAACCAAACCCCGAAAAACATTTTTCACAATAAAGTGAAACGAATGATGTTTTGCGGAAATCTTCCCGCATATTAATATCGGAAAGATGTACCTCAACCGTAGGCAATCCGACGGCTTTTAACGCGTCAAGTATAGCGACGCTCGTATGAGTAAAAGCGGCGGGATTAATTATAATACCGTCATATACAGAAAAAGCGCTTTGAATACAGTCAACAATAGCGCCCTCGTGATTTGATTGAAAAATAGAGGCTTTAACCTCTAATTCTGCGGCGGATTGTGAAATAAAGTTACACAAATCGTCATATGTATTCCGACCGTATATTTCTGGTTCACGAATACCAAGCATATTTAAATTTGGACCGTTAATAATTAGGATTTGCATTCTTAAACGCCTCCAATATCATATTGACATTGGCATCTGTGGAGCCATGGGCTCTTATAATCGTATCTGCTAAGGATTCATAAATAGGCGTGCGAATTTCATGCATTCTTTGCAAATTTTCGATTGAGGTAGGTGTTGTTCTGCCGTCATTATATAAATCTAAAAAATTACGCTCTATATATACGACAAAAGAGTTTTCTTTTATCGCGCTTCTGTTTTCCTTTGACAGAATGGCGCCGCCGCCGGTTGAAATAATATTGCCGTTCTGTTTACAATATTTTAAGGCGACATTTTTTTCTGCTTCTCTGAAATAACCTTCGCCTCTTGTTGAAAAAATATCTGCCACTGACATATTTTCCATATTTTCAACCTCAACATCAAGGTCTATAAACGGGCGTTGAAGCGTTTGGGCAAGCGCCTGTCCAATACTTGCTTTTCCGGAGCCCGGCATTCCTATAAGAGTAATATTCATTTTTTCCGAAAGTATCTTTTTCTTTAACGAATCAATGAAAGCCTCGTCAAACTCTTCTTCTAAAAATATCCGTGCAGAGAAAACGGCGCTTGCAGCTAACATATAAGAGCCTGATATAACCCTAATTCCTCGCTCCATAGCCCGCTGAATAAGAGCAGTTCTAATGGGGTTGTAAACAAAATCTATCACAAGGAACAGCTTTGAAAACCCGTCAAGGTCAACGGGTGAAAGCCCGTTGTTAGGATACCTGCCGACGGGAGTTGCATTTATGATAATATCACTATCAAAATGAACACTGATATTATCATAATTATTTTGACCATGACGGGACACAAACACTACTTTTCCAACTCCCGCTTCATTAAGCGCAACTTTTGCGGCGTTTGCTACACCGCCCGTTCCCAAAATAAGAACTTTTTTATCCGTAACATCAACAGCATGCTTACTTAAAAGAAGCTTAAAAGCATCATAATCAGTATTATATGCTTTAATTGTGCCATCCTCATCTTTAGTTAAAAGGTTAGCAAAACGAGATTTTAACGCAGATGCCGAAACAGAAGTTGCAAGGTCATATGCTATTTTTTTATATGGAGATAGTACAGTAAGTGCTTTGAAGTCGTTGGTTTTTATGAAAGTAGAAAATTCATTCGTAGAAATTTCATGAATTTTATAGTTATAGTCACCTATTAGAGAATGAACAAATAACTCATAGGAGTAGGACAAAGCTTGACCTACTACTCCGAATTTGTTATCAGGCAATATTTCCAATGGATCACCGTCTTTCATACCCTATAAAATACAACAAAAAAAACTGTTTGTCAAATTTATACAAGTTTTTAGCGAACAAAAAAATAAAATTAAATTAAAAATGATTGAAATATGAGCATTATTATGCTAACATAAAGGCAGACGAAAGGATGGTATTATGAAAAGGCTTACATCAATTTTAATTGCTCTGCTGTTACTGTTAACAGCCGTGTCCTGTGGGAAAGGAAGTAACAATGGCAATACAAACACATCGCACACAAATACAGAATCAACCGGTGGAACATCATCAACTCAAACAGAAATAACGGGCACCGACACATCAACTAAACACGGTATCGCAGTAAACGGCAACGGAAACAGTAAAAATAATTCTAAAACAGAGTCAAAACAAAACGATACAAGTACAGCTAAAGAGGATGGCAATACAACCACAACTAAAAAGGATGGCAATACAACTACAACTAAAAAGGATGGCAATACAACTACAACTAAAAAGCCGAATAGCGGCGGTGTAGTAATAGAAGATGGCTCAATGATGAATGACGGATGGTTTTGAGCCTTATATATTAACTTTATTAAATTGATATTTCGTTAGCAATCCTATAAAGGTCAAGGTCGATTGATTTTTTCATTCTCAATGCTTCATGAATATCAAGGTCTGATATTTTATCATTTTGTGACACTACTATTCTGTTACCAATACCATTAATTAAGATGTGAACGGCGCGGTTTCCCATTTCGCTTGCAAGGACTCTGTCACGCACGGAAGGGGAACCGCCTCTTTGCACATGACCAAGTATTGTAGCGCGGCTTTCAACGCCGGTGCATTTCTCTATATAACTTGCAAAAGCATCAACATTTCCAATGCCCTCAACACCCTCTGCCACAATGATTATAAAATGCTCTTTTCCTGTCTTTTGTGTACGCCTCATTCTCTCAATTACATAATGCTCAATATCAAGTTTAATCTCCGGAACGAGTATACAAGTAGCTCCTATAGCAAGTCCTGCATTTAGCGCGAGATAACCGGAGTTTCTGCCCATAACCTCAACAACAGAGCAGCGATGATGTGATTCAGTAGTATCACGAATTCTGTCAACCATATCCATAATTGTGTTCATCGCTGTATCATAGCCAATTGTATAATCACACGAAGATATGTCATTATCTATTGTGCCCGGAATTCCCACACAAGGAATTCCTTTTTTTGATAAATCGGCCGCACCTCTGAAAGAACCGTCGCCTCCTATGACAACCATACCGTCAAGTCCAACCTCACGGCAGACTTCTACAGCTTTGTCTACGCCTTCTTCAGTATTAAATTCTTGACATCTTGCGGAATATAGCATAGTGCCGCCCCTATGAATTATATCAGACACCGAGCGAAGATTCATTTCATACATATCGCCGGCAATAAGCCCTTTAAAACCACGGCGAATACCCATAACACGCATACCGCTCTCACAGCCCGTTCTCACGACAGCTCTGATTGCAGCATTCATTCCCGGAGCATCTCCGCCGCTTGTAAGTACACCAATAGTTTTCATAATATTCCTCCATTTACTTATAAGACAACATTCTAATTATAGCATAGCAGATATCATATTTCAATAATTAATAAAGAATTTTTACAATATTATTTCTTTTTCGCTAAAACATTAATTTATTCCCAAACGACGACATTCTCATCGCCAAGCAGTTTTTTTAATTCATTAATAAGAGGGGCATTTATAGAGGTGAGAAAATCTTTTCCAAGAAATATATATTTGTTTTTATCTTCAAAAAACAAGTAAACGGGTACGCTTCCGTCAAATATTGATATTAGGGATTTAATTTTGTCCTCCATAATGCAGTCAGTATACGGAAGCTTTAAGTATAAGCCTGATTTCTTCTTTTTTGAAGCGCTGTTTTTTTCAAGTAAAGTAACAGTATTTTTATCATGTGTATTATATATATCTTTTACCTGTTTAACATTTTCCGGTATAAGCTTTACCTCGCCGTCGTTCTTTTTTGAAATCCTTATATCTAAGAAAAGTATGTTACCCTCTGTAAATAGCGGAGCATACTTTGTTAATATTTTAGGAAAAATAAGGAGTTCTGCCGCGCCTGTGGCATCTTCAAAATCTGCAAAAGCCATAATCTCATCTCTTTTGGTTACCTTTTTTCTTATTTTCGTAATAATACCAAGCACAGAAGTATAATCGTCATTATTAAACTTTGCGGGTATATCTTCGTCATCGGTGACAATATCGGCAATATTTGCACAGTTTAGAGTTTTTGAAAGCTTTTCGTATTCATCAAGCGGGTGCCCTGATATATAAAGCCCCGTAACTTCTTTTTCAAATGCAAGAAGTTGTGTTTTTGGTATTTCCTCAAGCGGTTTAATACTGGTTTCAGTATTAGAATGCTCGTCATCCTTTGAAAAAAGGGATAGCTGACCTTCAAGGCTGTGCCGCCTTTCCTTTTCAAGACTATCAAAAATAACAGGTAGATGCTGCAGCATTTCACGCCTGTTGTTAATAGGATTATCAATAGCTCCGCATTTTATAATATTTTCTACGGCGCGCCTGTTAAAGTCGTCACCAAAAAGACGCTCACAAAAATCGTTAAACGATTGAAATAGCTTTGCTTCCCGTGTTTTTATAATCTTTTTAATAAAGGCTTTTCCAAGATTGCGAATGGCGGATAAACCGAACCGAATATCATTCTGTTCAACAGTAAATCCATGAAAACTATAATTAACATGGGGCGGAAGAACTTTTATACCTATGCGCGTACATTCACGAATATAAAGCGAAACTTTTCCGCTGTCGTCAAGAACGCTCGTAAGAAGCGCCGCCATAAACTCTTTTGGATAGTATGTTTTAAGGTAAGCAGTTCTATACGCTAAAAGACCGTATGCCGCAGTATGGCTTTTATTAAAGCCGTAAGACGCAAATGAAATCATATCGGCAAATATATCGTTTGCTATTTTTCCGTCAATTCCGCGATTAACGGCTCCCTCAACAACAATATTGCCATTTTCATCTTTAAGACCGTTAATAAAGATTTCACGCTCTTTTTCCATAACATCATGCTTCTTTTTACTCATGGCTCTGCGTACAACATCTGCTCTGCCAAATGAATAGCCTGCAAGAGTCCTAAAAGTTTGCATAACCTGCTCTTGATATACCATACAACCGCATGTTTCATCAAGAATGCTTTTTAGCTCAGGAGCCTTATATTTAATAAGGTTTGGATTTTTTCTGTTTGCTATATAAGAGTCTATAAAAAACATCGGTCCCGGTCTATATAGTGCGACAGCGGCGGCTATATCCTCAAATCGTGTAGGTTTTAGATTTATAATAAGGTTCGTCATACCTTGTGATTCACATTGAAAAACACCAAGAGTATTGCCTTTTTGCAGCTCTGTATAAACTTTTGGACAATCAAGCGGTATGTCCTCAATAGAAAAATCGGGGGTATGCATTTTTATTAAATTTTCAGCATCTTTTATAACAGTCAAGGTGCGAAGCCCTAAAAAGTCTATTTTTAATAGTCCTAATTCCTCAATTTCTGTCATTGTATACTGTGTTACTATTGCTTCATCATTTTTAGCAAGCGGAACATAATCCGATACCGCTTCTTTTGTGATAACGACGCCGGCAGCGTGAGTAGAGGCATGACGAGCCATACCTTCGACCTTTTTTGCCGTATCAATTATTTTCTTAACATTTTCATCGCTTTCATAAAGCGCTTTTAACTCGTCGCTTTTCTTTATGGATGATTCAATAGATATATTCAGCTCATGCGGTATAAGCTTTGCGACAGTGTCACTTAAAGAATAGGGGAGACCGAGTGCCCGTGCAACATCGCGTATAGCAGCCCTTGCTGCCATTGTGCCAAATGTTATAATCTGCGCCACTTTATCTGTGCCGTATTTGTTTATGACATAATCAATAACCTCTCCCCGTCGTTCATAACAAAAGTCAATATCAATATCCGGCATACTTATTCTTTCGGGATTTAAAAACCGCTCAAAAAGAAGCCCGTGTTTTATGGGGTCAACGCCCGTTATACCCATACTATATGCAGCAAGACTTCCGGTGGCGGAACCTCTGCCGGGTCCTACGGGGATATCACTTTTAACCGCAAAATCAATAAAATCGGATACGATTAAAAAATAATCGGTGAAATTCATTTCATGTATAACTTTTAACTCAAAATTAAGCCTATCAACATACTTTTCAGATATTTCTCCGCCGAGTTTTTCAGAAAGGCGGTCGAAACAAAGCCTTTTTAAGTATTCATAATGAGAAGTATTTTCATCAATTTGAAAGTCCGGAAGCTTTGTAACTCCATATTCAAACTCGACATCGCACATATTTGCAATTTTTACTGTATTTTGCACAGCATCTTTATAATCCTTAAAAAGCTCTTTCATTTCATCGCCGCTTTTTAGGTAAAACTCATCCGTTAAAAAGTCAAGCCCCGTGCTTTCATTTATTGTTTTATTTGTTTGTATACATACAAGAACTTTTTGAACCTCTGAATCTTCTTTTAATATATAGTGTACATCATTAGTTGCCACGAAAGGAATTCCCGTTCTCTCATGTACGGTGCGAAGCCCGCTTAAAACTATTTCATCTTCACTTGTGCCATGGTTTTGAAGCTCTAAAAAATAGTTTCCGTCCTTAAATACACTGTTATGCCAAACGGCAGCATCAACAGCGGCATTTATATCATTATTTAATATGTGTCTTTGAACCTCACCAAACATACATCCGGAAAGACAAATAAGCCCCTCGTTGTATTTTTCGAGCAGCTCTCTGTCAACGCGCGGTTTAGTATAAAAACCCTCTATCCATGAAAGCGATATTAATTTAATAAGGTTATGATACCCTTGTATGTTTTTACAAAGCAGAATTAAATGATAACGCTCTTTGTCAAACAAATGGTTTTTATCGAACCTGCTGCGCGGCGCAACATATACCTCACAACCGATTATAGGCTTTATGCCGTATTTTTTTGCGGTTTTATAAAATTCCTGCACGCCATACATAACGCCATGGTCTGTTATGGCAACACTCGTTTGACTAAGCTGTTTAGCTTGGTCAAATAAATCCGCAATACGGCATGCACCGTCAAGCAGGCTGTAATGTGTATGAACATGAAGATGTGTAAAATCGGTCATTATATTCACTTCCCTGACCGTGTTTATTGTTAAAAAAACATAGTTAAACTATTGCTAATATTATACTTATACCATTTACTTTGTCAATAAACTAAAAATATATAAATAAATGATGACAAATTAAAACATATGTGATATAATCCATATAGTATTGAATAGGGGGGGCTTCAATTTTATGTTTTTAAATAAGAGGAAGATAATTGCAATAATATCGCTGTTACTTGTAGTGTGCGTATTTGCGTCTTGTGGCGGCAAGCCTACTAAGATAGATGATTCTAC
>JAAZGX010000081.1 GCA_012511005.1 Clostridiales bacterium | reverse complement strand
TAAAAAGAGTTATTGCAGTTTCCGGCGACAAGGTGTACATCAACTTTTCAACGGGCAAGGTGTATGTAAACGAATTAGAGCTTGTTGAATATTATGTAAATTCCCCAACAGAAAGGCAGTATGACATAGCTTTTCCCATTACAGTTCCCGAAGGGTCGGTGTTTCTTTTGGGAGATAACAGAAACGATTCGCTTGACAGCCGTTCATCACTTATAGGTTGTGTAGACGAGCGAAGCGTTATAGGCAAAGTGTTGTTTAAGCTTAGCATTACAGGTTGGAAAGTAAAATAAGAAATAGCTTAAACGGCGAAAGAAAGAGTGAAATATCTTGAGCAACGAGGATATACAGGTGGAAAGAGAAACAGGGCTTATAGATACAGCCGATACGGATACTGACATAAAAGGTAAAGTTAAGACGGAAACCTCCGCCATATATTTATTGTACGATGCGGTAACAATTTTAACATCCGCATTCGTACTGCTGATGATTTTATTTTCTTTCCTATTTAGAGTAGTAGGTGTAAGAGGCGCGTCAATGGAGGATACGCTGCACCAAGGTGACTGGCTTATAACAGTTCAAAAGGAGCAGTATATTACGGGAGACATAGTCGTTGTAACACAGCCAAATTATTTTAACGAGCCTCTTATTAAAAGAGTGATAGCAAAAGGTGGGCAAACAATTGATATAGATTACGAGTTATCTGTTATTTATATTGACGGGAAAGAGCTTAACGAGCCGTACTTAAAAGAGCAAATAATGGAGAGGGAGTATTCAAACTTAACATTTCCGTACACTGTCGAAGAAGGTTTTCTTTTTGTAATGGGTGACAACAGAAACAACTCAACGGACAGCCGCTCGCCGCTCGTAGGTCCTATTGATGAGAGGTATGTGCTTGGCAGAGCAGCTTTAAGACTGCTAAACACAGGTGAGAACAGAAGGCTCGGAGATTTTAGTATTTACGATTATGAATAAAGACGAATATAAAACAATTCAATGGTTCCCGGGGCATATGGCAAAAACTCGAAGGCAGATTAAAAAGAGCTTGCCAATGGTAGATGCCGTCTGTATAACATTAGATGCAAGAATACCCGAAAGCTCAAGTAATCCGGAGCTTTCGGATATTTTAGCAAATAAGCCTAAAATTATGCTGCTGTGCAAAAGCGATATAGCAGATATGAATATAACAAAAGAGTGGGTAGAATATTATAAAAAAAAGGGAATAGCCGCCTTAGCCGTTGATTGCCGAACAGGCAAAAATGTCAACTCTTTTCTTCCTGCGGTGCGTGAGTTATTGAAAGAAAAGATTGAAAGAAATATAGAAAAGGGCATAGCGGGCAAGCCGCTTCGCATTATGGTCATAGGCATACCGAACACGGGTAAGTCCTCTTTTATAAACAGGATGGCAGGTAAAAACAAAGCAAAAGTGGAAGACAGACCGGGAGTAACTAGGGAAAATGCTTGGTTTTCAATAGGCGACGGTTTTGAACTGCTTGACACGCCCGGCATGCTTTGGCCGAAATTTGAAGACCCCGAAGTCGGCGATAAGCTTGCGTTTATCGGCTCTATTAAAGATGATATTATTGATATAGAATTACTTTGTGTAAGGCTTCTTAAAGTAATGGCAGAAGACTATGCGGAAAATCTTAAAAAGCGTTACGATATAGATGATTTCTCAGATAAACAGCCATATGAAATATTAGAAATGATAGGCAGAAAAAGAGGTATGTTAATAAAAGGCGGCGAAGTAGACACTCTTCGCGCGGCTAACGCTATTATTGACGAATACCGTGCAGGTATGTTGGGGCGCATATCTTTAGAGCGCCCTCCGAAAGTTTATTAAAGGGGTGAATTATTACGGTTTTAGATTTTACATATGAGAATGATGCGTATAGCAAAGGCTATAAAAGCGTGTGCGGAGTAGATGAAGCGGGCAGAGGTCCGCTTGCAGGTCCCGTTTTTGCCGCCGCCGTAATACTTCCGCGTGATTATACGCACGATGTATTAAACGACTCTAAAAAACTGTCCGAAAAGAAACGGGAACAAGTTTATGATGATATAATAAGAGATGCCGTCTCGTTTTGTGTGGCACAGGCATCAGAAGAAGAAATAGATGAAATAAACATATTAAACGCAACATTTCTTGCTATGAAAAGAGCGATTTTAGGGCTATCTGTTAAGGCGGATTTTGCGTATATTGACGGCAACGGATTGCCGAAAATGCAAATAGCACAACAATGCATTATAAAGGGTGACGCAAAATGTATGTCAATAGCCGCCGCTTCAATACTTTGCAAAGTCAGCCGTGATAAATATATGCTCGAATTATCATATGACTATCCAAAGTATCAATTTGAAAAGCATAAAGGTTACGGAACAAAGCTTCACTATGAAATGATAGAGGAATACGGGATTTCACCCGTACACAGAAGAACATTTTTGAAAAAAATCTGTAAAGGAGAAAACAAATGACGGCACGGCTTTTGGGCGCTATGGGCGAACAAATGGCGGCAAGGTATTTAAGGGACAACGGATACCATATAAAAGCGGCAAACTACCGTACAAGGATAGGCGAAATAGACATAATAGCAAGCAAAGGTAAATATATTTGCTTTATAGAGGTAAAAACACGAAGACGAGGCGGCTATCTAATGCCAAAAGACGCTGTGGATGAATGTAAAGAAAGAAAAATAATAGGCAGCGCCGAGGTTTATATGGCTTATAAAAACTCAAAGCTTTTACCGAGATTTGATATTATAGAAGTGCTTTTAAATGGCAATGACTTATATAAAATAAACCATATTAAGGGTGCGTTTTGATGAGATATTATGACTTGCATTGTGACACAATAGGGGAGTGCTTTATATGGAATAAAGCACTCTTTTCTAATGATTTACACCTTTCCTTAAAAAGGGCGGGGTGTTTTGATTTTTATACTCAGGTTTTCGCTATTTGGATAAATGATGACCTTAGAAAAAATTTTGCGGCGGATTATTTTAGAGAATGTGCAAACTATTATGACGCACAACTAAAAATAAACAAAGACTATATAAAAAAACATAATATTACACCCATTCTTGCAATTGAAGGGGGAGCGGCATTAGGAGGCAATATAGAGGAGCTGTACAGACTTAACGAGAGAGGGGTAAAGCTTATAACGCTTACATGGAACGGGGAAAATGAGATTGCTTCCGGTTGCGGTAAAACCGAAGGCGGACTAACGGACTTTGGGAAAACTGTAATAAAAGAAATGAACCGGCTAAAGATTACGGTAGATGTATCTCATCTTAATAAACAAAGCTTTTTTGATGTTGAAAAGTTTTCAAAAAAGCCGTTTATAGCAAGCCACTCAAACCTTGATGACAGTAAAGTCAAAAAGGGAAGACTTAGAAATCTTACGAAAGAGCAAGCACAAATTATCATTGAAAGAGAAGGGCTTATTGGAATTAACTTTTATAATAAATTCTTACAGCGTGAAAATGAAAACTGTTTTGATGCGGTTTATCGCCGCGTGTATGAGTTTTGTGATATCGGCGGCGAAAACACAGTCGCTTTTGGCAGTGATTTTGACGGCTGTGAAATAGATATAGCTCTAAACTCCATAGAAAAAATCCCCGCTTTACACAGTTTTTTGCAAAGCAAGGGATTAAGTGATGAATTTTTAGATAAGCTTTTTTATAAAAACGCGTCAGATTATTTCAAGCGCCTTTAAGTATTCAACCGCTATTATGGAGTGACCGAGCAGTTCCGGATGTACGCCGTCACCCGATATTTCGGATGGGCTAAAGTGACCGTTTAGCACAACATCGTCAAAAATACATTCAAGCGGCAGCACAAAATCCGCGTATTTTTTTGCAAGCTCATATACTGCTATAATTTTCGGGTCAAGGTCCTCATGCCACACAATTTTATCGGGCTGTGAGTGAATTAAAAAAGGTGACATCAGCATAATTCCCGTATCGGGCATATCCCTTTTTATTTGCGATAAAAGAGTTTCGTATTCGTTTGTAAATCTTTCTGTTGAAGTCGTATCATTTTCGCTGTATCTTCTCCAAGTGTCATTAATTCCGATAAGGATTGATATAAAGTCCGGTTTTACAGCTAAAAAGTCCTGCTCGTATCTTAAAAGAAGGTCGCGTACTCTATTGCCCGAAACGCCTCTGTTTATAAATACAACCTCATTATCTAAGAAAAGATGATTATAAATAGTTTGAATAGATTTTGCATATCCAAAACCTAAATCCGAGGGGTTTTCTCGGCTTCTGCCGCAGTCTGTAATACTATCGCCTTGAAAAAGAACTACATCTCCGTCTTCCCACACTCTTTTCATAAATCGTTCCTCCGAAATTCGCCGTTTGTCATTACAGCCTTTATATTAATATCTTCGTCAAAAACGACCAAGTCAGCGTCATAGCCGATTTGGATTTTTCCTTTTCTATCCCCAAATCCAATGCGGGCGGCAGGGGTGAGGGAGGCGGCGCGAACAGCATCATAAAGCGGAACATCAGCACTTTTATAGACATTACGCACAAGTGACGAAGAGGTTGCGACAGAGCCTGCAAGCGAAGAACGGTCAGCAAGCTTCATAACGCCGTCCTCAAAAACAACGCTGACGCCGTTTTTCTGCAAGAATACAGCGCCCTCCTCCATATCAGTAGCGGCAAATTCAAGCGCGTCTGTAATAAGTATCATTTTATCGGCGCCCTTGCATTTGTAAATGAGTTTAAGCAGTCCCGCGGGCAAGTGCCTTAAATCAGCTATTGCCTGAGTTGTAAGGGCATCTATTGAAAGTCCCGCCTCAACAACGCCGCCGACTCTGAAAAGGTTTACCTTAAAGCACATAGAGCAAGCGGAGTATATGTGTGTAACATCGCTGTAACCGTGTTTTACAGCCTCCTCCACAATTTCATAAGACGCGCCCGAATGCGCTATTGACGCGACTGCGCCATGCTTTACAATCTTTTCGCCGAGTGAAAGCCCGCCCTCTATTTCAGGGGCGGCGCCGACTATGCGAATGCCGTCCCAAAGCTCTAAAAGCTCCTTGGGATTTGTTGTCAAAGGGGACAGTATATCCTCCTCGCTTTGCGCGCCCTTAAACTCCTTAGCAAGATATGGTCCCTCAAGATGAACACCAAGAATATTCGATTTTTTTGAAGCTTCGCTTGCCTTTTTAATAGTTAGCACAGCCCTTTTAATATCCTCAAAAGGAGCCGCCAAGGTAGTCGGCAGAATAGAAGTGGTGCCATATCTTAGGTGCGCTTCACACATTGAAATAACATCAAGATAGTCTTCGCTCATAGCACTTTTACCGCCGCCGCCGTGAACATGAATATCAACAAAACCGGGGGAAAGGTAGTTGCCTTTACAGTCGACTACATATGCGCCGTCAATAGCGTCAAAACGCTTATGAATACCCGTTATTTTACCGTTATCAGTAACAACAATCCCGTCACGAATTCTATCGGGATAAACTATTTTAGCATTTTTAAAAACAGTCATAATTATGCTCCTATCAGCTAATATATATTGATATAATTGTAAATCAAATCCTTTCTTATGTCAAATGTTTTTATTCTCATGACGGAATGCGACAAAAAAATTATAAGAGTACAGATATAATGTGAAAGGGTGGTAAATTGACTACCGTAATTTATGTTGACAAGCTGCTTGCAGTCAACTTGTTAATCTCTGTTATACTGCTTTTATCCGCCTCAAGGCTTTGCGGGATACATATAAAAAGAAAAGGGCTTATTTTCGGTACGCTTATTTCCACACTGTCGTCACTTTTGATATTTTTACCGTGGGAAAACATTTTCTTATTAATAGCAATTAAAATTATTACCGTAATGGCTATCGTTTACTTTACATTTTTTCCGCAAACTCTAAAGTCATTATTAAAAAGCTTAGGAGCATTTATTGCCGTCAACTGTATTTTTGCGGGCATTATGTTATTTGTAAAGTTTTTCATAGGGCAAAGCGGCCTGTTTTACATAAACGGTACGGTTTATTTTGATTTTAGCGCGTTACTGCTCATATTGATGTTTGTGTTTTGTTATGGCGCACTTTGTTTAGGAGAGTATTTGACGAAAAAACGGACAAAAAGTACAGATAAATTTGAAATAGAGGTTTCATATAGAGGAAAAGCCATAAAAACAGAGGCGCTGCTTGACAGCGGAAGTTCCCTGAAGGACAGTTTTTCAGGCCGCCCTGTAATAGTAGCAGAGCTAAAAAGCATTGCGGGACTTCTCCTGCCATATGAACTGCCGTATTTTAAGGGTGATTACCTAAATGCAAATGTGCCCGAAACGCTTAAAACCTCCGCGCGCCTCATTCCGTATAAAGCATTAGGAAACAACGGGCTTTTACCCTCTTTTAAGGTAGACAGCGTCACTTTTATTTATGGCGGCAAGGAGTATGTTTCACACGGTGTATATGTAGGTGTTATTACTGATGAGCTTTCGTCAGGGGAATACAGAGCTATCGCAAACAAAATGCTTTTCGAGTGCTGAAAGGAATAAGGACATGGTACAAAAAGTTAAAGATTTTATAAAGAATATCTATCTAAAGCTTAGAATGAAGCTTAATTTAGATAATATTTATTATGTAAACTCACAAGGCAGCTTGCCGCCGCCGCTTAACAGAGAGCAGGAGAAAGAGGCGATGGAGCGCCGTAAAAACGGCGACGGTACAATAAGAGAAAAGCTCATAGTACATAATTTGCGCCTCGTTGTATATATTGCAAAGAAATTTGAAAATTCCGGTGTCGGTATAGAAGACTTAATATCAATAGGTACAATAGGTCTTATTAAATCAGTAAACACTTTTTCACCGGAAAGGAACATAAAGCTTGCAACATATGCCTCTCGCTGCATAGAAAATGAAATTTTAATGTATCTTATAAAAACAAATCAACCAAAACGAGAGATTTCCATAGATGAGCCGTTAAATGTAGATTGGGACGGAAATGAGCCGCTATTATCAGATATTCTTGGCAGTAACGGAGATGAGATTAACTTAAATATTGAAGATGAAGACGAAAAACGAATTCTATTAATGAGTATAGGAAAGCTAAACGAACGAGAAAGGCTTATTATGAATATGCGCTTTGGTATAGGAACGGGTACAGAGCATACGCAAAAGGAAGTAGCCGATATACTTGGTATATCGCAAAGCTACATATCACGACTTGAAAAAAGGATAATCGTACAGCTTAAAAAAGACATAGAAAAAGCGCAGAGATAGAAATACAAAAAAAGTTAGACTGCACAGACCGTGCAGTCTAAACTTTAGTTATCATCAAGTTTTAGTATGGACATAAACGCTTCTTGGGGTACCTCGACAG
>JAAZGX010000080.1 GCA_012511005.1 Clostridiales bacterium | reverse complement strand
AATAAAAATCTTCTTCGTAAGGGTCGTCGTTTATCACTATTCCAAAGTCATCTGTTTCAGGCGGCTCTGTTTCAGGCTCTGTTGCAGTTGGTATATATACATATACTGTAATCATATCCCCGCGCTTTGCGGTAAGCTCGTTATTGCTTATAGCGCCGCCCGTCATCAAAGCTATTGTTCCCGCAAGCTCGTCATTTTTATATGAGGATTCGTTCAAATTAATTTTAAGACCTGACGCTTCAAGCTGCGTTTTCACAGATTCATACGATTTGCCGACATAATCAGAAAGCTTCAGTTTTATGTATTCAATTCCCTTGCTGACATCTATAGTTATAGGAAGCCGCTGTGCGCTTGAAAAAGTGCTGCCTGCAGGAACGCTTTGTCTTACTATAATACCCTGCTCCACATCGGGATTAAAGACAAAATTCACTTTTATATCATAATTCGTTGTGTAATACGCTTCATAAAGAATATCTGACGACTGACCGACGAAATTCACAACGGTAATCATCGTTGTTTCACCCGATAAAACAGACGGCTGTGTTGTAGTAGGTTCTCCATATCTGTCGATATACACGAAATAAAGGACAGCCCCCAATGCTGCAAAACAAATAATTGCACTGACAGCAAAGGCAATAGCCGCTGTTTTTCTGTTAGATTTCTTATCGGAAAGATTTACATCTATAAGCTCTGTTTCGCCCTTTTTTTCTCCTGTATCGCCCTCTGTTGTAAATGTTGAATAGCCTGACTGAACGGCGGCTATCGGAGATGCCGAAAAGTCGTTTCTCATCGCTTCAACATTTTTTGTTCTATCCTCAGGTTTTATTTGCAGGGCTTTTATAAGTCCGTTTATTACATAAGCGGGAATAAGCTCGGCAAATTTTGCGGGAATCATTAACTTGTCATTCGTAATACGCGTTGTAGCCTCAATAGGAGTACTGCCTACGAGTGAGCGGTAAAGCGTAGCCGCGAAAGCATAAATATCTGTCCACGGTCCTTGCTGTCCCGAAAAGCCGTACTGCTCAATAGGCGCATATCCCGAAAATATTTCTACGGGCAAATCCCCGCCCGTGCTTCTGACTTGACCTATTGAAAAGCCGGTAATAATAAGCTTGCCGTCCTTACCTAAAAGCAGAGTATTAGGCGAAATGCCGCGGTGAATTATACCTGCGGAATGAAGTGTGCCAAGCGTGGATAAAACGGGCATAAACAACTGCCTTGCAAACTCCCAATCAATATACCCCGTTGCCGTTTCAAGCAGTAAGTCCCTAAGCGCCATACACTCGTGAAGCGGCTCAAAAATAGCATATGCCGTATTATTATCCTCTATTATGTCAATAACGCAAATTAAAGCAGACAACCCGCGCATACGCGCAAGCTTTCTCCATAATTCAAGAAAGCTTTGCATACAGTCAGAAAATGCATGTTCGCAGTCACTCAAAATGTTAATTTCACTTGAACTTTCAGCTCTTGAAACTAAAGTCTCCGGCAAAAACTCCCTAATGTTTATAATTATATTTCTTTCTAAATCGTACCCTATATATGTTGCGCCCTCACCATTATGCTGTAGGACCTTTCCTATAAGGTACCTGCCTCCCGCTACCGTGCCGATTGAAAGAAACGGAGGATTTTGAGTTTCGGAGACGGAAAAACCGCAATTTGGACAAATGCGCTCTTCCTTTAGCTCCCTCATGCAACCCATACAAAGATTTTTATTAGCCATAAACGCTTTATTCCTTTCGTACAGTTAAGACGGCTTAGCCGGCTTACCTTTAGCCAAGGTCAGGTTTTTGCTCTGTTTTCTTTGAGGCGGCAACGCGCAGTTGTTGGCGTGCCCTGCGAATTTCATTTACACTTTGGGTTAAAGCTTCATCAGATGTTTTAATGATATCCTCAACATATTCGCCCGCGCTTTCCCTTATATCAGTAGACCATTTATGAGCTTGCTCCATAATACTGTTCGCCTCTCTTCGCGTAGTTTCAAGAAGCTCGCTTGCCTCTGCTCTTGCCTGCTGAACGATTTCTTCCGCCGCTTTTCTTGCGCCTGCCGTTATTTCGTGTTTTTCAATCATGCCTTTTGCTATTTGCTCTGCCTTTCCGATAATTTCATCGGCAGTATTTTGGGCATCGTTTAGTATATCGCGGCGCTCTGTCGCAATTTTTCTTGCTTTCGTAAATTCCTCCGGCATATTGAAGCGCACTTCTTCAATAATAGTTGAAATTTGGTCAGCGTCTACCATAACTTTACCCGAAAACGGAACGGTTTTAGCATTTTCAAGTATCTCGTCAATATCGCTTAGTAAAGTATCAACACTCACAATATCTCTCCCTTTCAATACAAGAAGTTAAACGCTTCTTGTTTTTGACAACCTTTTTATTATATCTTCACGAATTTGGGGCGGCACAAATGCTGAAATATCACCGCCAAGCTCGCAAACTTGCCTTACTACGCTTGAGCTTAAAAACATATGCTCCGCACTCGTTGTAAAAAATATGGTTTCAAGATTAGGATTGAGTTTCTGGTTTGCAAGCGCTTGTCTGAACTCGTCATCAAAATCGGAAACGGCTCTTAAACCTTTTACAACAGCGTCAGCGTTTATTATTTTCGCGTATTCCGTCAGTAATCCGTCATATTTATCTATTTTAACATTTTTAAGGTTACTTGTACAACGCAAAAGGAAATCTATTCGCTCCTCAACTGTAAAGCTGCCTATATTTTTATTACGGTTACGCATAACAACAACAACAACTTTATCAAAAAGCTTTGCAGAACGCTTAATTATATCTAAGTGTCCATAAGTAACCGGGTCAAAACTTCCCGGGCAAACAACCGTTTTCAAAATGCCACTCCTATCTGTAAATGCAAAGAGTTGTGTTACCATACTCGTATCTCTTTAATGAAAAGCCGCCTATTTCTTCCGGAAAATCTGAAGTCTTTTTAGCTTCACAAACAACAATTGCACCTTTATTTAACACTTGCTCTATACTTTTTAGCGATTTTTCAGCAAGCTCTGAATTGTATGGCGGGTCTATAAAAACAATATCAAATTTTTCAATAGTATTAAATAGATATGATAACGCGTCAGTATTTAAGACGAGTGCATTATCCTTTAAGCCTGTAAATTCAAGGTTTTCTTTTATAATATTTACAGCCTCTTTTGAGCTGTCAATAAAAACTGCACTGTCAGACAATCTGCTCAAAGCCTCTATCCCAAGCTGACCGGAACCGGCGAATAAATCAAGAACGCGCCTGCCTTCAATATCAAACTGTATAATACTGAATAATGCTTGTTTAACTTTTGCCGAGGTAGGTCTGACATCAATGCCTTGTAAAGTCTTTAACTTTCTGCCTTTTGAAAGCCCCGTAATCACACGCACGATAAAGACCTCCATATTCACAAAAATTCATCATATTATTGCATAAACAGCGATTTTTGTCAAGCGTAATCTGCGCCTCGGTCAATAAAGACAAAGGCGCAGAGATAAGGTATACCTTAACAGTTACACATTAAAACGGTAAACTAAAGTTGCCGACGAACACTCTGAAATAGTCAAGCAGCTTTTTGAAAATGACAACTGTCCAATAATTTGCAAGAGAGTCCTCTTTATCGGGTATCTGTGAGCCGTCAACAATAGCAAGCTCTGATGCGGTAACTACATATGTTTCATAGTTCCAAGGGTCATTTTCATCTAATACGAATACTCTGCAGCCTCTGACTAAATCATTGCCGTATGAGTGCCAAGAGGCACCCGGCGTATTAATAAGGTCTACACCTCTTATATCGGCTATAAAGCAGTTCGTATGGTCATGCCCTACGGCTAAAGCCAACACATCGCCACGCTCAATAAAAGCATCCCACTGACCAAAATTGTACGGCGACGGGCAAGGAGGTTCAAAAATATATCCCTCAAACTTTGAAAAATCCGGAACATAGCTATAAACGCTGCCATCTTCAAATTCCATTGTAATCGTATCAATCGCAATAGGAGACTTGTAAAATATCTCGAAAATTTCTTGGGGAACAATATGCTGGAATGCTAAAGAGGGAACTAGAGCGCCGTTTTCCGTCTCAAGCTGCATACTTTTGTTTCTGTACCACTCAACTTGGTCTGCTCTTACGCAGCCATAGCCCCTATTTCCTTTACTGTCTACCATATAGTCGCCGGAGTCAAACATCCATATATTAAAGGCTACTCTTGAACCGTCAGAGCTTCGTATCGGAAGATTATGTGTGCAAGAACCGGAAAGAGAGGGGTCATCGTCATAAGTAAGACAACCGGGATACTGCTGATAAATTGCAAGCAAATCATCTCTTGTGAATAGCTCGCTATTTTCAGCATCATGGTTACCATAACAATGCGTAAAAGGAATTCCTCTGTTTACAACAGGATTTAAGATTTCGTCATACGCACGGATATCGTCAGTCACAACATTGTCACCCGTAAAAACAACGAGGTCCGGATTTACAAAATCAAGCGATTCATTAATTAATGCCACCATTGCCTCTTTCGCGGGATATACATCCTGACAGTCCGCAAATTGAAGAATAACAAACTTGCCGTCATCATTAAATTTCAGGTCTGTTCCGCCTGATGCAAAAGCCAAGGGAAAAGCAGAAATACGCATAATGCTAACCATTATCAGAGACAGTGTTTTCATAAACTTTTTCATACTATTTAATACCTCCTTATCAATAAATATATTACTACCTTTTTCTGTTATTGTCAATAATAGCTCATTTTTATCTTGATAATAAGCGGGAGATATGGTACATTATATTTAATATTATTTTTACTTATTATACGAAATAAACTTTACTTGGTTTTTCCCGCTTATTCAGTTTTTATCACCTTGCGGCAAATACGCATAATATATATTAAATCCATAGCCAAAGGTGATATATTATGCCTGTTATTAATATTTATAATCGTGAAAAGGCTGTCAGCTACGCGCTTTTATGGTCACTGAAACGAAACCCAAGGTATTATGATTTTACGAATATAGGCGGCGACTGCACAAACTTTATTTCCCAATGCATTTATGCAGGCAGCGGCGTTATGAACTACACGCCCGTTTACGGCTGGTACTTTGTTTCCCTTAACAACCGCGCTCCCGCGTGGACGGGCGTTAAGTATTTATATAACTTCCTTACCACAAACAAAACAAAAGGTCCCTTTGCAAGTGAGGTAAATGTTTCGGAAATTATGCTCGGTGATGTTATACAGCTTGGCGACTTTACAGGCAGGTTTTATCACAGCCTTTTTGTAACAGAAATAATCGGCAAGCCGAGTATAGATACAATTTTTATTTCTACGCATACATTTGATGCGAAAAACAGGGCGCTCAGTAGCTATATTTTTGATAATATTAGATATTTACATATTAATGGGGTATATAATTAAACTTAATTTATAAAGCATTTTATAAGCTGTGTTATAAATTAACATTTAAAAGGAGTACATATGAACAGATTTGAAAGTGCAAAGAAAATGTATGAGCAATACGAAGTGGATGCTGAAAAGGCGCTTGATAAGCTAAAGGAAATTCCGATTTCCATTCACTGCTGGCAAGGTGATGATGTATCGGGCTTTGACAGTACAGGCTCTTTAGACGGTGGAATTCAAGCAACGGGGAACTACCCCGGCAAGCCGCAAAGCTTTGAAGAATTAAAGTCTGATATTGCTTTTGCCTTTTCCCTGATGCCCGGAAAAAAGCGGCTTAATCTACATGCAAGCTACGCAATATTAGGCAATGACGCTAAAAAAGTTGACCGTGATAAATATACTCCGGAGTATTTTGCGCCTTGGGTGGATTTCGCAAAGTCTATAGGACTTGACGGCATAGACTTTAACCCTACATATTTTGGACACTCAAAAATGAAGGATGGGCTTTCTCTCTCCTCTCCCGACGAAAGCATTAGAGAATTTTGGATAAACCACGGCATAGCCTGCCGCAAGATAGCAAAATATTTTGCCGATGAAATGAACTCACACTCACTTAATAATGTGTGGATTCCGGATGGATATAAAGATGTGCCTGCGGACAGGCTAACTCCTCGGCTTAGGTTAAAAGACAGTCTTGATAAAATTTTTGCCGAAAAGCTTTCCGGCGTTGTTGACGCTGTTGAAAGCAAGGTTTTTGGCATAGGGCTTGAAAGCTACACGGTAGGCAGCAGTGAGTTTTACCAAAACTATGCCGCGAAAACGGGCGTTTGCTGCCTGCTTGACAACGGACATTATCATCCTACCGAAACTGTTTCTGATAAAATCCCCTCTTTACTTGCGTTTAGTGATAAAATTGCTTTGCATATTACAAGAGCCGTCCGCTGGGACAGTGACCATGTTGTGCTTTTTGAAGATGAGGTCAAAGAAATTGCAAAGGAGATTGTCCGCTCTAATGCGCTTGATAAAACACTTATTGGGCTTGACTATTTTGATGCGTCCATAAACCGTTTAGGCGCGTGGGTTTTAGGTCAACGCTCCACACAAAAAGCTTTATTGTGGGCGCTTCTTTTGCCTCACGATACATTAAAACAGCTTCAAGATACAGCACAGTTCGGAAGATTAATGTACTTAAACGAAAGGTTTAATACATTACCTTTCGGCGATATTTGGAGTGAATATTTAGAAAGACAGGGACTTACTGACGATTGGTATATAGAAATTGAAGAATATCAAAAAACACATCTGTCAAAAAGAATTTAATTAGCATTCGGAAGGGGCGAAAGAATGAAAAATCGTTATTGTAAAAAGACTCTTGCGCTTATATTTGCGTTTTATATCCTCGTATTTTCACAGCATTTTTCTTTATTGGCAACATCTGCAAACAGTGAGTTTGATAATCTCTGTATTTATTCACTTTCTGATGATTATTTATCAAATGTTTATGCGGACGCTTCATCTTCTTATATTAATACGGGATATTATCCTAAATCAGTAAAATCGGACACAAAATATCATTTTAATAATTCTGTAAATCTGCCCGCCTCTTATGACAGCAGAGCGAGCGGAAGCGTCACCTCTGTTAAAAACCAAGGTAGTTTTAATACTTGTTGGGCACACTCCGCTATGGCGAGCCTTGAATCTGCGTCAATTAGCAGTCTCGGACACAGTACTTCTTTCAATCTTTCTGAAAGTCATATTGCCTATTTTGTCTACCACAGAGATAATATAGCAGACCCTCTTGGAAATTTAACGGGTGACAGTGTGCGGTTATATAAGTCCGACATACAGCAAACGACTGCGAAAGAGTTATCCGAATTTGGCGGAAATGATGAATTTACTACTGCCGCCCTCTTTAACTGGATTGGAGCAGCCTCTGAAACGGCTTTTCCTTACAGCAACTTAGAAAACAACATAGCTCCTTTTGGAAGCTCGGCATTTAACAGCTTGGTAAAATTAAAGGATGCATATTTTGTTTCGTTTGCAGACCAAGATGAAATTAAGGCGCTTTTAATGGAGTATGGCGCCGCATCAGTAAGCATTTATTGGAATGCGGCAAATTACAATTCATCAAAATACGCTTATTTTTATAAGTCGGGCACAAATCCAAATCATGCCGTTACTCTTGTTGGGTGGGATGATAATTTCGGCGCCTCAAACTTTAATTCCCCATATCCTCAAAATAAGGGCGCTTGGCTTTGTAAAAATAGTTGGGATTCAACATGGGGCAATAACGGTTATTTTTGGGTTTCTTACTATGATACTTCGCTTACAGGGTATTCTTCGGGGACTTATAAGAATTATGCCGCTTTTTATATACCGGAAAGCACAGAAAAATACGAATATAATTATCAATATGACGGAACCGCGGCAACGGGCGCTTTTTCATTCCCAGAAAGCAATACAATCTATGGCGCAAATGTCTTTACGGCAAAGGGCAGCCAGCTTTTAAAGGCTGTCGGTATTTCAAATATGCATAATACGAATGTTTCTTATGAAGTTTCAATTTATAACAACTTGCCGTCAAACTACACATCGCCTATCAGCGGCACACTCGTTACATCACAAACGGGCTCTTTAACTTATTCGGGACTTCATACAATTCCTCTTAACAATCCCGTAAAGCTTGCTAACGGCAACAGGTTTTCAGTCGTAGTAAAGCTGATTGACCCCTCAGGGGATGCGGGAATAGATACGACATATACCGTGAATTTAGTCAACGGTAATCTTACTCTAAAAAACATAAACTCCATAGCCGCAAAGCAAAGCTATCTCAGCAGCAACGGTTCCTCTTGGACTGACTTAGCCTCTTATGATGAAAATGCTCGTATTAAGGCGTTTACGAGTACTGCGTACACACTTACAAAAGGCAACACTCAAAACGGGAGTTTTTCGCTGTCTAATGGACTTTATGATATTATCTATTCCTCGAATAGTGATGTTGTGAATATAAATACAACGCCTAATTCTGACTATGCGGTTTTTAATGTATCTGCTTCAACTGCTTACGGTAGTATTGATATAACACCCGTTTCAAAAAATCAAAGCTATTCTTTCACTATGCCCGCCTCTAATGTCACTGTAAACACCGTTTTCGGAAAGCTTATTAAAAGCTCATTACAGGGTAAAAGCTCTGCCGCTGACATTTGCCCGCAAACAAATGCAACATTTTCAAGCACTCCGTCACTGACGGTATCCGGCAAAAGCTATTTTGGCACAGGCTCGAACATAACCGCAACTGACAAAACAACGGGCGCCGTAACGAATTATGTGACTGTAATAAAAGGCGACCTCAACGGCGACTCTGTTTGCGACGCTCTTGACTGCCTGCTTGCGAACTTTATGCTTACGGGCAAAATGAATGCGGACGGACTGCAGCTGCTTGCCGCAGATGCCGCGAATATAATTGATATTGCAGACTATCAGCATATATTAAATATAAGTGTGGGTAAGACACGGTAAAAGCGAAAAATTAAACCGCTCGGTTGTGAGCGGTTTTTTTATGTGAATTTAGCCCCAGAGTATGGCGGGGTATTCGCCTAATTCTATTTTTTGTTTGATTGCAGAGATGACAGACTCTTTATCCTCTTTATATGTTACGCCGAACCAACGCTCATTTGTAGGCACTACTTTTACTGTGCAAAGTTTTTCGTGAAGAATATCACGAATGATGTTCGGTAGGAGAAACTCTGCTTTTAATGGGTTTTTGGGAACTTCATTTTCCAAAAAGTTTTGAAAACGACTTTCAATTTCTTTTGGCATGTGCGCGCCAAGTCCCCACATATTCATTGAAACGAACGAGTTTTCGTCTACATCAACCCAAGTATCATCCTCTATTGCGAACTTTGTTTGCCCTTGCTTTTTTTGAACTTTAAGCCTCTCGTTAATGTCTGTTAAAAAACCGTCCTCATTAACCTCGCAAACTCCCCTTGCGACATGACCCGTGTCAGAAAGCGTGTTTTTTAGTATGTATCCTGCCATTGATATTTTATATGGCTTTGTTTTATCCGGTTTTTCTAATTCTATCCAATCCGCCATAGCCTGATATGCATCTTTACCGTAAAAATCATCGGCATTTATTACGAGAAAAGGCTCGTTTATAACATTTTTGCATTCTAAAATCGCCTGTCCCGTTCCCCACGGCTTTACTCTGTCTTTTGGAATGCTAAACCCCTTTGGGATAGCATCTAACTCTTGAAAAACATATTCAACTTTTATATGCTTTTCAATCCTTTTACCGATAGCCTCATAAAACTGCTGCTCTATTTCCTTTTTTATAATAAAAACAACCTTATTAAATCCCGCGCGCTTTGCATCATAAATAGAATAGTCAATAATCAAAGAGCCGTCCGGTCCCACAGGCTCAAGCTGTTTTAACCCGCCGTATCTGCTGCCCATACCTGCCGCCATAATAACAAGAGTTTTATCCATTCTAAATTCCTCCGTAACTTAATTTTTCTTATATCAATAATTTGCCATCATTTCTGAAAGCTTTTTTATGCCAAGTGCCAATGCCTCGTCGGACGGTGTTGAATAGTTAATCCTGAAACAGTTTATATACGCGTTTTCGTCAGTTAAAAAAGCAGTTCCCGGGACTACCGCTACTTTATATTCCTTTATTGCCTTTTTGCAAAACTCAATCATATCTATACCGGAAGGTAAAGCGCACCATAAAAACAAGCCGCCCTCTACGGGATAGTATGTAATTTCCTTTTGGACTAAATACTCGTCAAGCAAATTCTCAGCAAGAGCGGCTTTCCGCCTGTAAATATCTCTAAGACGCGCAAGATGCGCGTTAAAATCATACTCTGATAAAAATTTACAGCAAATCATCTGCGCAAGTATATTCGTATGAACATCTTCACCTTGTTTTGCAACTACCATCTTTTTTACAATTTCTGACGGCGCTAATGCGAAACCAACTCTAAGCCCCGGCGCTACTACTTTTGAAAAGCTGCCGCCGTAAATAACCCTGCCCTCTTTATCAAGCGACTTTATTGAGGGAATATCTTCACCTTTAAAGCGAAGCTCTCCGTATGGGTTATCCTCGACTATTAAAACATCATATTTACACGCAAGCTCGTAAAAAGCCTTTCTTTTTTCATATGACATCGTCACTCCCGTCGGGTTTTGAAAGTTGGGAATTGTATAAATAAACTTTACATTTCTATTTTCTTTAAGAGCCTTTTCAAGCCCCGTTATAGACATTCCGTCACTTTCCACATCTACTCCGACGAGCTTTGCACCTATACTTCTAAAAGAATTCAAAGAGCCTATAAAGCTTGGGTTTTCACATATTATTACATCGCCCTCGTCGCAAAGCACCTTTGTAGAAAGCTCCATAACCTGCTGACCGCCGGAGGTAATAAGCACCTCATCAAAAGAAGATACAAGCCCGTATTTTTCATCTAAATATTTATATATGTACTCTCTTAACGGTGCATATCCTTCGGTAATATTATATTGCAAAGCCATAATAGGAGTATTTTCAAAAATCTCCTTACAAATAACCTTGATTTCCTCCACAGGGAAAGCCTCCGGTGCGGGATTACCCGCAGAAAGAGATATGACTTCGGGGTCTGCGGCATACTTAAATATCTCTCTTATTGCACTCGGTTTTAGATTTAGAAATCTTTCTGAAAATTTATAGTCCATATTTATTTACCTCCGAGGAAAGTTTGCAAGTTACAGGAAATTTACAATATTCGCTCTTGCGGCACAAATACTCTTATCAATATATCCATCCTCATCAAAAGCAAAGGACGAACCCGCAACAAGGGTATTAGCACCATTTCTAAGGCATTTTACACCATTATCGACACCGATATTACCATCCACAGTAATGTCCGTACCCTCGCCTAAAATCAGCCTTGCCGATGCTATTTTTGAATAAACAGAAGGATTGATATCCTGCCCTGCAAAACCCGGCTCTACACCCATAACTAAAACAAAGTCGATATAATCTTTGACATAACGCAAAATTCCCTCGTCTGCAGTCGGACTTAGCGCTACTCCCGCACGCGCGTTGCCTATGTGTATTTTACGCAAAAGCCTTAGTGCAAAGCTACCGTCAGACACATGAAAAGATATTCTTTCACAGCCGATTTTAATAAACTCATCTATAAGCAGTTCATTATTAAGCGACATAATGTGAACATCAAGCGGAAGCCTTGTTATTCCTCTTATAGCCTTTACAGTGTCAATCCCAAATGTAATATTAGGAACAAAGCAAGGGTCCATAATATCAATATGAAGCATATCAGCTCCATCTTTCGTAACACGCTCAATCTCCCTTTCAAGATTCAGCAAATCCGCACACATTAAGGAAACAGATATTGAACAATTCATACTAAAATCTACCCTCTCTATTGAATTTATTTATAGCCTCTTCGACTTCAGATAAATAAGGCATAGACGGTGCCGCACCGCTTTTCGTTACCGATATGCCTGCCGCAACAGAGGCATAGTACATCGCTTTTTCCATATTTTTTGATTTGTTTAAGGCGCTGCACAAAGCTGCCATATAACAGTCCCCTGCGGCTGTAGTATCCACAACGGGTGCCCCTGTGTTAAAGGCGGGGCAAAAGATGTAATCTGTACCGTCATAGCAGACAGAGCCTTTTTCGCCAAGCTT
>JAAZGX010000079.1 GCA_012511005.1 Clostridiales bacterium | reverse complement strand
TTTTAATTATTAAGTCGCTAAAGCTTCATCTGCGGCAAGGTTTACGACTACATCACCGTCTTTTGCAATATCACAAATATAACTTTTGCCCGCCTCAAGCTTTTTATCAAGCAGCATTTCAGACATACGGTCCTCAAGCTTTGATTGAATGGCTCGCTTTAGCGGTCTTGCACCGTAAATTAGGTCAAAGCCTTCATCTGCAATTTTTTGCACTACGGCATCTGTGAATGATATATCAATATCCATTTCTGCTACGCGCTTTTTAAGTATTTCAAGCAGTCTTTTCGTAATCTCCTCAATATCGCTCTTTTTAAGTGAATTGAATACGATTATATCATCAAGCCTGTTGAGAAACTCCGGTTTGAACAGTTTTTTAAGCTCCGCCAAAACAGCTTCTGATATTTTTTTCTCGCGGCTTTCATAGTCGCTGTCCTCTACCGTATCAGAAAATCCTAATTCTATTTTCTTATCGGTGATAAGTGAAGCGCCGGCGTTTGAAGTCATTATTATTACGCAGTTCTTAAAGTCTACTCTCCTGCCTTGCGAGTCCGTTAAAATACCGTCCTCAAGAATTTGCAAAAGAATATTGAATACATCGGGGTGTGCCTTTTCTATTTCGTCAAACAGTACTACGGAATAGGCGTTTCTCCTGATTTTCTCTGTAAGCTGACCGCCCTCGTCATAACCCACATATCCGGGCGGTGAGCCTATAAGCCTTGAAACGGAGTGTTTCTCCATATACTCGGACATATCTATTCTTATCATCGCGTTTTCATTACCGAACATTGACTGTGCAAGTGCCTTTGAAAGCTCTGTTTTGCCTACTCCCGTAGGTCCTAAGAACATAAATGAGCCAATAGGTCTTTTCGGGTCTTTAAGTCCCGCTCTGCCTCGCCTTATCGCTTTAGAGACTGCCTTAACGCCCCTCTCCTGCCCCACTATCCTTTTCTTTAATTCTTCTTCCATATTAAGAAGCCGGCGGCTTTCCTCCATAGTTAGCTGTACAACGGGAATTTTCGTCCACTCGGACACTACCTTTGCCACTTCCTCTGCCGTTACCTCGCCTACATAATTTGCGGCACAGTCATGCCAAAGCTGTTTTTGCTCATTATACTGCTTTGTAAGCTCCTTTTCCTTATCCCGTAAAGACGCCGCTTCTTCAAAGCTTTGCGCGCCTACTGCCGCCGATTTCTCCTCACTTACCTTTTTTATTTCTAACTCAAGCTCTTTTAACTCCTTTGGCGGCGTAAAAGCTCTCAGCCTTACTTTTGATGATGCCTCGTCTATAATATCAATAGCCTTATCGGGTAAATATCTGTCGCCTATATAGCGCGTACTGAGTTTCACTGCCGATTCAATTGTTTCATCCGGTATATGCACCTTGTGATGCTCTTCGTATTTTGGACGCAAGCCTTTTAGTATTAAGACGGATTCCTCTTCAGTCGGCTCGTCGACTTGAACGGGCTGAAATCTCCTTTCAAGGGCGGCGTCCTTTTCAATATATTTTCTGTATTCTGTAATCGTCGTCGCCCCTATTACCTGCAAATCGCCTCTTGCAAGGGACGGTTTCAAAATATTTGCCGCATCTATTGCGCCCTCTGCGGAACCTGCTCCCACAAGGTTGTGAATTTCGTCGATAAACAAGATAATGTCATCAGAATTTGTAACCTCGTCTATTACGCTTTTTATTCGTTCCTCAAAGTCGCCCCTGTATTTTGTTCCTGCGACCATACCCGTAAGGTCAAGAGAAAATACTCGCTTGTCTTTTAAAAGCTCCGGTATTTCACCCTCAGATATTTTTAGTGCAAGCCCTTCTGCAATAGCCGTCTTTCCAACGCCCGGCTCACCTATGAGGCAGGGGTTGTTTTTTGTGCGCCTGCTCAGTATCTCTATTACTCTTTGAATTTCTCTATGCCTGCCTATAACGGGGTCAATTTTCCCATCTGCCGCACACTTAGTTAAATCCCTGCCAAACTGCGAAAGCGGACCTCCGTCCTCGCCGCCCTCTTTCGTGCTTGACTTTTGTTTTGCTGATTGGACGCTGTCAATGCCTTTTGAGAGCTTTGTAATCATATCATAAGGTGAAACCCCAAGCTGTACAAGGAAACGGCATCCTGCGCTTTGCGGCTCCCTTAAAATAGCCGCTAAAAGCTGTTGAGTACCGGCATTTCCAAATCTGCTGCTTTTGCCCATTATAAGCGCCGTTTCTATTATGTGCTTACATCTTGGTGTAAAATCGTCAGGCGAAAGTGTTGTGGGGATACCTATACCTATGTTTCGTTTTAATAATTCCTCTACTTTTTGTTTCGTAATTTTATATGCGCTAAGCGCCGTCGCCGCCGTGTTTGAAGCGTCAACAAGAAGGCCGAACAAAACATGCTCACTGCCAATATAGGTATGCCCCATATCCTCTGCCGCCTCAACAGCGAAGTTCAGCGCATTGTTAGCGTTGTCTGTAAAACCTGTAAATTTATACATTATTCATCCTCCCTGCTGTTATATATTATTTTAGTGATTCTCTGACGAGTTTTGCGCGCAGCTCATCTCGGTCTTTATCGTCAAGCGGACGCTCAACAGATATTGAAATTGTAGCAGGCTGCATATCGACCATAAGCTTGCCAATAAGCGCTTCATCTGTATTCAATATATTTCGTACAGCTCCGAGCCTTACGAGTGAAATACACTGCATAAACTCATCCACACCAAGAAGTCTTGCGTATTTTAATATGCCGTATGCTCTGAAAACCTTATCTTCCGTTTCTTTAAGCTTGCAAACTTCCTCTCTTGCCGCTCTTTCCTGTGCCGCAATTTGCAAAGCTATAGACTTCAAATTTTCAATCGCAACCTTTTCAGAAATACCCAATGTAATTTGGTTGCTAAGCTGGTACAAGTCACCTTTTGCGTGTGTAAATTCTCCGTATGAGCCGCCTATTGAAAGACCAAGCTTTGAAACTGTTTCAATTAGCTTTTGTATTTGCTTTAGTGATGAAAGCGCGGGCAAATGCAGCATTACGGACGCTCTCATTCCCGTACCTAAGTTCGTTGGATACTGCGTCAAAAAGCCTATTCTATCATCAAACGCATAGTTTAACCTTTTTGATATGGCATTGTCTATCTCGTCCGCCTCTTTATACGCTTCTTCAAGTGAAAGCCCCGCTTTCATTACCTGAAGTCTTATGTGGTCCTCCTCACAAAGCATAATGCTTACAGACTCGTCCTCTGTAATAATAAGCGCCCTGCCGTCTCCTGAGCTTGCAAATTCCGGACTTACAAGGTGCCTTTCAGCAAGCGATACAGCTTGAAGCTGTGACATTGTTTTCATCTCAATAAACTTAAAGTCATACTCTTTGCAATCAAGTATAGCCTTTTCAAGTATATTATTGACACGAATGCGCTCCGGTACACCAAGCTTTGACGGAAAAGGAAATTCTTTTATGTTTCTTGCAAACCTAATTCTTGTGCTTATAATAACATCGCTTTGCGCTCCAGTACCGAGATACCATTTGTTATTCATCAGTTTTTTCCTCCCCGTCCTTTTTATTCACCTTTTCTTTTATTTTATCACGCAGCTCTGCCGCTAACTCATAATTTTGTTCCTCTACGGCTTTATCAAGCTGCTGTTTCAAATCCTCTGTATCCGTTATATAATGTGTGTCCTTATTCTCTTTATTTGCCCTTTTGCCGACATGCTTTGTCTGCCCGTGAATTCTTTCAATTGAGGGCAATACCTTGTCATAAAATGTTTCATAACATTCGGCACATCCAAATCTTCCGCTTTCGGCTATATCTCTAAAGCTATTGCCGCACATCGAGCATCTTACAGCGGTAGTGTTAGAAAATGTGGGTGTATGAGAAAGAAAGTTTCCGAATAAGTCGCCGAGCCCTAACCCAAAGCTTGAGAAAGCGCCGCCATAGCCTAACGCTTTTGCGCAATCGCCGCAAAGGTGTACCTCCGTGGCACTGGCATTTATAATTCTTTTCATATGAATATTAGCTTCATTTCGTTTACAATTTTCGCAAATCATATTTAATCCTCCATTTCGTTTAAGTTTACTTTTTTAATTGTCAGCAATAGTTGTTTTAATATTGATGCGCGCAATGTATCTCTAAATTTCACGGGAAGCTCCCTGTAACAATTTTCACTCGTTGCATTTAGCAGTAAATCTGCTTCATTTGCCGTTATCGCTTCTCTAATCAGAAGATTTTTAATGTGTGTGCGGCAAGCCATCTCCTCAATAGTATCACCAATAGATTTTATTACCTGTGTTATCTCATCTCCGTCGAACGGAACCTTCCTATGAATTCTAATATATCCCCCGCCGCCTCGCCTTGACTCAACAATATAGCCATGCTCCGGAGTAAAACGAGATGTTATCACATAATTTATCTGACTTGGAACACAGCCTAAAGATAAAGCAAGCTCATTTCTTTTAATGTCCGTATAATCATTATCCTCTAACATTTCCGTTATCATCTGTGCTATTATGTTACTGATATTCATAAGTTCACCTCTCTTTGACTTTGACTTTCTTTGACCTTGTGTACAATTATAACCCTGACCTGTGCAGCGGTCAAATTCGCTCATAGGTCAGGAAAGGTCAATATTAATTATAAGCTTTATATTTCTTTGATTTGCTTTAATTCTCTTTGATTTTCTTTAATTTTCATTATGCCGAATATTTAATAATCTTCTTCGTTGTCGCCGTATATTTCATAGTCTTCAAGGAAATCCTCAAATTCTTCCGCTATTTCTTCTTGGAAATCATAATCATCATCTGCCGGAACAGGTTTTTTACCAAAATTGAATATCATGTCATCCCATCCTTTCAACGGATATTTTATCCGAGGCGGATTTTTTTATTCATCTTATATTAAAATGTAACAATTTTTAATCATACTCATATTATGTGGTAGAAAAGAAAGGGGGCAGTACTATGTTTAATTTCTTAAATAACGATGTTATAATATGGGTTCTTTTAATAATCATCATACTTATTCTCCTCTTTGACGGGGACATTTGCTGCATGCAATGCAAAAAATGCTGCTAAAACAATGGAAAAGCCCCGAAAGCTAACGCTTTTCGGGGTCTTTGTATTAAATGTATTATCTTTTTGAGAACTGTGGTGCGCGGCGGGCGCCTTTGAGACCGTACTTTTTTCTTTCCTTCATTCGAGGGTCTCTCGTTAAAAAGCCTGCCTTTTTAAGGGTCCCGCGCATATTTTCGTCGTATTGCAAAAGAGCGCGTGAAAGACCGTGGCGGATTGCACCTGCCTGACCTGTGACGCCGCCTCCTGATACACGGCAAATAATATCGAATTTGTCCAGCGTGTCTGTAAGCGTAA
>JAAZGX010000078.1 GCA_012511005.1 Clostridiales bacterium | reverse complement strand
TTGCTTTATTGACTAAATAGGGGATTTCAGTAACTATAATCTTAAATCTGCCGTTTTTATCCTCAACTATTTCCGCCTTTGCGCGCACAACCACTTTTCCTCTGCCCGTGGCATATGCCGCCCTTATACCGCTTTTGCCCATGATTGTACCGGCAGTCGGAAAGTCAGGTCCTTTTATAAACTGCATAAGCTCGTCAAGCTCTGCGTCTGGATTATCTATTAAATAACATAAGCCGTCAACGACTTCACGCATATTATGAGGCGGGATATTCGTCGCCATTCCAACGGCTATACCGGACGAGCCGTTAATTAATAGGTTGGGAAAGCGTGACGGCAGAACGGTAGGCTCTTTTAATCTGTCATCATAGTTCGGCGTAAAATCTACCGTATCTTTTTCTATGTCCGTTAGCATTTCAACGGCAATTTTGCTCATTCTTGACTCTGTATAACGGTATGCTGCCGGCGGGTCACCGTCAACAGAACCAAAATTTCCTTGCCCGTCTATTAGCATATATCTTATTCTAAAGTTTTGTGCCAAACGCACCATAGCGTCGTATACAGAGGCGTCGCCGTGTGGGTGGTATCTTCCTAAAACAGAGCCTACGGTATCAGCACATTTTCTATATGCTTTATCCGGTGTAAGGTTATTTTCATACATTGTATAAAGAGTGCGCCTGTGTACGGGCTTTAACCCGTCTCTTACATCGGGGAGAGCGCGGGATATTATTACTGACATTGAATATTCAAGGTATGACTTTTTCATTTCGTCATTAATTTCAATATTTATAATCTTTTCTATATTATTATCATTTCTTATATTATCCATGTATCTCACCCCTAAACATCAAGATTTTTAGCATACTTTGCGTTTTTCTCAATAAACTCTCGTCTTGGCTCAACCTTATCGCCCATAAGGATTGAAAATGTTTCATCTGCCTCAACGGCGTCTTCAACAGTTACTCTTAAAATTGTGCGTGTTTTAGGGCTCATTGTTGTATCCCAAAGTTGGTTTGAATCCATCTCACCAAGACCTTTATATCGCTGTATATCGCTTTTTTCGCCAAACTCCTCAACAAGGCTGTCCCTTTCCTCATCTGAGAAAGCATACTCAGACTTTTTACCCTTGCTTATTTTGTAAAGGGGCGGCTGGGCAATATATATATGACCCTCGTCAATAAGCGTTCTCATATATCTGAAGAAGAATGTTAAAAACAGTGTTCTGATATGAAGACCGTCAACATCAGCGTCTGCCATAATAATTATTTTACTGTATCTAAGCCTTGACAAATCAAAGTCCTCTCCAATACCCGTTCCAAGCGCCGTTACAACGGGCATTAGCTTTTCGTTCCCTATAACTTTATCAAGCCTTGATTTTTCAACATTAAGCATTTTTCCCCACAATGGCAAAATAGCTTGAATTGTGCGGTCCCTGCCCTCTTTAGCGGTGCCTCCCGCAGAGTCACCCTCAACGATAAATATTTCTGTTTTAGAGGGGTCTTTTTCTGTGCAGTCCGCAAGCTTGCCGGGAAGCGAGTTGTTTTCAAGCGCCGATTTTCTTCTTGCGTTTTCCCTTGCTTTTCTTGCCGCTTCCCGCGCTCTGAAAGCGTCTAACGCTTTGTTAAATATTGCTTTTGCAACGCTTGGATTTTCTTCAAAATAAGTCATCAGCTTATTATAAAGAGTTTGTGAAACTAACTGTGCCATATCAGTGTTTCCAAGCTTTCCTTTCGTTTGACCCTCAAACTGTGCGTCCGTAAGCTTTACGCTGATAATTACCGTAAGACCCTCTCTGACATCATCTCCTGAAAGGTTTTTATCAGCCTCTTTAAGTATGCCGTATTTTCTGCCATAATCGTTAAATACTCTTGTAAGCGCCGTTTTAAATCCCGTTTCGTGCGTTCCGCCGTCAATCGTTCTCACATTGTTAGCAAAGCTTAATATAATTTCATTATAACTGTCATTATAAATCATAGCTAACTCAACGCTTCTGTCACCATAGTTTGACATAAAGTGTATCGTATCGCTATGTAGCGGAGAAAGCCCTCTGTTTGAGGTTATATATTCGGCAAAGCTGCTAAGACCGCCCTCGTACTTAAAAATCTCCTCAACAATATTTTCACTGTCTCTCTCATCTTTAAGAAAAATTGAAAGTCCGGCGTTTAAGAATGCCTGTTCGCGCATTCTTTTTTGAATAATTTCATATTCATATTCCGTTGTTTCTGTAAAAATACTCGTATCAGCTTTAAAACGGATTAAAGTGCCGACATCTTCTGTATCACCTATTATTTCAAGCTCTGTCACAGGCTCGCCTTTTTCAAAGCGCTGATAATGCACTTGTCCGTTTTGAAAAACTTCAACCTCAAAACATTCGGACAACGCATTAACTACGGATGACCCAACACCATGAAGCCCTCCGGAAACTTTATACCCGCTGCCGCCGAATTTGCCACCGGCATGGAGCATTGTAAGCACGATTGTAACAGCGGGCAGTCCCTGCTGCTCTGTTATCCCTACCGGAATTCCTCTGCCGTTATCCCTAACTTCCACAATATTATCGGGAAGAATTCTAACATCAATATGCGTGCAAAATCCAGCCAGCGCCTCGTCTATTGAGTTGTCAACAATCTCATAAACAAGGTGGTGAAGCCCTTTGGGGCCTGTAGAGCCTATATACATTCCCGGTCTTTTTCTTACCGCTTCAAGCCCTTCAAGAACCTGTATTGCGCTTGCGTCATACGCTTCGTTTACAGCAGTGTCGATATCACTGTCAAGCTCTTCTATGTTTTCTTTGTTTATATTCGTATCGTCCAATTATAAAGCCTCCGTTTACTTTGCTTTTTATTTATATTCTTTAGCAAGCCTTTTTTCAAGAGTGCCTGCCGCAATAGGTGATATATATGTTTTATCAATATGTTTACCTTTACATATAATAAATGTTTTTGGTAATTCGTTTGACACGCTTACAATTTTTTTATTCTGCTCACATCGTCTTAAATAGTCTCTTGTTGACTTTTGCACCGTTGTAATATCCATATCAAAAATCCCTACAATATCTTTGTCCCTTGCCATTGTCAAGTAGCCTAAATGAATATACATTATTAAGAAAGTCCCCCGTTTTCTATCCTGAATATCTTTCCCTCATGCTTTCCTATCTCACCCGAAAGCTCGCATGTCGTTATAATTACCTGATAATCTTTAATTTTATTAAAAATGTAATCTTGCCTTTTATAATCTAATTCGCTCATTACATCATCAAGAAGTACTAACGGGCTTTCATTAGTTATTTCTTTTATAACTTCCGTTTCCCCAAGCTTTAGAGAAAGAGCCGCTGAACGCTGCTGCCCTTGAGAGCCGAAAACCCTTGCACTTTTGCCATTTATATATATACAAATGTCATCCCTATGCGGTCCTATGCCCGTCATTTTTAATAGAACATCATTTTTTCGGCCGCTTTTTAACTTCTCTTTCAATAATTGTTTTATTTCTTCTTCACTTTCTATATTTTCTCCATTACAGTTTAAAAAAACATACTTAATACTAAATTTCTCAGCTTTGTCACAAATACCGTTATAGACATTTTCTGAAAAGTTTTTAAGATAATTAATATATTTCAGTCTTTTATATATAATTTTCGCTCCATATAAAGCAAGCTGTAATTCCCATATTTCAAGAGTATCATAAAGCTGTGAATTATACTGCAAATCTTTCAGCAATATATTTCTTTGCATTAAAGCATATCTATATTTTTTTATAGCCTCTCTATAACTTGGGCTTAGCTGGCATAAGGAAACATCTAAAAACTTGCGCCTTTCAGAAGGACCGTCTTTAATTAAAGCTAAATGAGCGGGTGAAAATATCGTTACGGGAAATTCGCCGACAAATTTTGACGGGGAGGACAATAAAATTCCGTTTTTATAGGCACGGCGTTTATCCGAAAGCGTTATTTCACTGACTATTTTGCGAATACTCGTTTGATATTCTGCTTTTATTTTGGCAATATCTTTACCAAACATTATAATATCGCTGTCTTTTCCGCCTCTAAAGCTTTTATAACCCGTTAAAAGCCACAGACTTTCAATAATATTAGTTTTTCCCTGTGCGTTTCTGCCGTAAATTATATTTAAGTTGCCGGAAAAGTCGATATTTAAATTTTCAATGTTCCTGTACTGTGTTAATGCTAAATTGTTAACTTCCATCTTTTTTAATCTTGTATTGCTCTAATCCGATTTCAACCATATCGCCGTCTCTCAGCTTTTTCCCTCGAATTAAACAAACTTCATCATTAACTTTAACCTTTCCGTCACTGATTAATATTTTTGCGTGTCCCCCTGTATTCACAACACTGACAGCCTTTAAAAGGCTGTCAAGCTTTATAAAATCAGTAGAGAGTAAAAATATTTTTTCTTTTTTATTCGCTATTTTAACGCTTATCCTTTTATGCTTCATATTATTAAGCCTTGAGCCGTAACGGCATAATTAAAAATAAGAAAGAGTCCCCCTCAATAGGCTTTATAATAATAGGTGATACTTGACTGTTAAGCTCTATTTTTATTTCATCAGTATTATAAACTTTGAGCGCATCAAGAAGAAAAATATTATTAAACCCTATTTCAAGCCTTTTTCCCTCTATTTTTGCAGGTATTTTATCATTTACTGTGCCTATTGCCGTTGTGCTTGAAACTTTTATTATATCCTCATCAAATATACAGCGAACAGGGCTTTTATTCTTATTTGTTATTACAAGAGACGCCCTTTCAATACTTTCTGTAAATAATCTTAGTTTTAATATTGCCGTTGTAGAGCAGGATGAGGGAATTGTGGATTCATACTTTAAAAACTCACCCTCTAAAAGCCGTGAAACAAGCACATAGCCGCCTATTTCAAAAACAACGATGCGTTTTCCTATATTGAGTACTATATTTTCATCTTCATCGCCGGAAAGGCGCATAATCTCTGAAAGTGTTTTAGAAGGCACAACGAAAGAAATCTCCTGTCCGTCATAATTTATTGATTCATTTCGTATTGCTAAACGAAAACCGTCAACGGCTATAAGCCTTAAACTGCCTTTTTTTACTTCAAATCTTATTCCTTTATGAACTAATTTAGTATCACTTGTTGAAGTTGCGAATATAGTCTGCCTTATCATTTCTTTTAATATAGATTGTTTTACGCTAAGAGTATAGCCTCCGCTTACAGAGGGCAGCTCCGGATAATCATCCGCAGAAATTCCTATAAGCGAAAAATCCGCATCTCCTGAAGTAATGCGGCAAAGATTATGCTCGTCAACTTCAATTTCAACGCGCTCTGCCGGAAGCGACCTTAAAATGTCACAAAACAGGCGGGCGTTTAAGACAGCGCTGCCTTCTTTCTCAACCTTGCAATCTAAAGCTGTTGTTATTCCCATTTCAAGGTCATAACCCGAAAGCGTTAGTTTAGATGATTTAGCTTCCATTAATATTCCTTCAATGGACGGTAATGTGCTTTTTTGAGAAACAGCTCTTTGAACTGTAGAGCAGACCTCATAGAGATTATGTGTATTACATTGGATTTTCATATATTTTCCCCCAATATATAAATATTATAGTAGTTGTAGTAGACAGTGTTGAAATTGTCATAAACTTCGGAATATCTTTACTGTAAAGGCAATCTAAGATTATTTTGATGTCTAAAAAATGTTAAATAAAAAAAATGAA
>JAAZGX010000077.1 GCA_012511005.1 Clostridiales bacterium | reverse complement strand
TCTTGATAAGGAGATTTTAAATAATTACAATGCAATAAAAATCTACATTGAATAACATTAAAAGCGTACACAGAGCAGTACTTGTGTACGCTTTTACTTGTTCAAAATTTGCTGCGCAGTAAAGAAAGAAAAAAAGAAGTCGACTCATTTATGAATCGACTTCTTTCGACAAAATATTCTGGCGGAGAAGGAGGGACTCGAACCCTCGCGCCGGTTACCCGACCTACGCCCTTAGCAGGGGCGCCTCGTCACCAACTTGAGTACTTCTCCATAGGTAACAGGATTTGAAATTGTAGATGGCAAATTGCAAACTGCAAATTAATGGTTTGCGGCGCGGATGTTTTATTATAAATCTGATATCTGAAATCTGCCGTCTGAAATCTGAATTGGCGGAGAGAGTGGGATTCGAACCCACGGTGCGTTGCCGCACGACGGTTTTCAAGACCGTTCCGTTATGACCACTTCGGTATCTCTCCATTACCTTAGATATGTTAGCACAACGGCTCTTTATTGTCAATAATTTTAATGAATTTATCAGTTATTGGTTAGGGAATTTAATAACAGCATTATTAGAGTTGATTTCGCCGCCCGTCATAATGGGTCCTACTACATTTTGTATTTTATTAAGCGTATTTATGAGAGAGCTGTTTTTTATTCTGAAAGCCGTTACAATCCTATAAGGCAGAGATACGGCGTCTCGTACTATCTTGAATTTTGCGTCATCTTCGTTTACCGTTTCTATTCCGCCGTCAAGAATATTCAAAAATACCTGAAGCGCAACATCAAGGACGCGCTCGCTGCCAACTTCTTTAGCCGCTTTTTTATCAATAGCCTTTCCAAATGTAAGTGCGTTTATAAGCTTTGCCGTTCCTTTGACTGTTGCCGTATCAAGCTTTTTGATTGGAAGCCGCAAATATTTCCAAAGTTTTGACGCCTTTTTTTTGCCCATTCCAATAGATGCTACAAGAGCTATAAATTCATCTAAATTGTTATTTGCGGCAGCTTTTACCACCTTTGTAAATAAGTTTGTTGCGTGGTTTCTCAGGTATTCATTCGTATATTCTTTTCCGTCATATGTAAACCTTTGAAGGTGCTTAACATTAATTTTCAGCTCATTGTCCGTTACTGTGCAGTAAGCCATAGCGGCAGGGTAGCCTGAAAGAGCAGCGACATTAATTTCATAAAATTCGTTGCCGTCAGTTTCAAGCTTTGTTATGTGCTGCATATGTGTATGCCCCACAAAGGCTATTGGCATTCCCGCTTTTGCGACTTTAAGGGCAAGCTCATTCTTGTATTTGACTGTTTTGCTGTTATTAATAAGCTTATCAAATTCTGTTAAAAGGTATGGATGATGATTAGCGCCTATTATATTATCATTTCGTTTTTTCGCCTCGTCACACTGTGTTTTTATCCATTCAATATGTTCGTCTGAAAATCCGGAGCCGCCCTCTTCATTAAAATCATCATTAAGACAAAGTACAGTAAGCCCCTCACAAGGTCTTACGGAGTAAGAGGCATTTCCCGCAGATGTTTTATAAACGGAAAGGGCATCAGTTAGCCCGAAATCTTTATAAAACTTTGTAAGCTCATCAATTTTAAGGTTTGGTACATCGTCGTACACATTGTCGCCGTCATACCGCCTTGGATTATTGTCACTGCACCAATCATGAGTAGAGGTTATTATGTAAATCGGCTTTTTTTGTTGATACTCATACATCATTTCACGAAATTCTTCGTGAGACGCCCTTTCGCCGTTATTAGTAACATCACCGACTATGAGGATAAAGTCAATGTCAGCAGCAGTCATTTCATCAAACGCCGCACGAATGAGCGCGCCCGTCTTTGCAAGCATTTTTTGGTCTGATTCACTTCTCATTTTATACGCATTTCCCGTTATTCCAAGAGTGGGAGAGTAGTGGTGTAAATCAGCGACTACGATAAATTTTATTTGATTATTACCGCTCATTTTTAGACCTTTCTGTTAAAAAATTGAAAGCATTAACAATAACCTCACCGGCTTTAGCACCCGCTGAAACGGCTTCTTCATAATGTTCCGGCGCTATTATGCTGCCGTAATCATTTGAGGGCAAAATATATCCTATTGAGTCATTACATAATCCTATTACGGTTAATTTACAGTCGGGTTTTACCATAGATGTCATAGCAGGCAGGTGCCAATCTTGCTTGTTATACGCATTGTCGGCATCATAAGCACCGCCAAGAAGCAGCTCCGGCGCAAATTCACCCGGGATTAAAGCAAAGCACTGATTTTCGCCAAGCTCTACATAGCCTACCTCTGTAACGAAAACAATATCAGACGATGAGCTGCCGTTTCTTAAAATATTGTTAGTAACAAGACCGGCTTTTCCGACGAGCATTAAAATCTCATTTTCACAAGGTACGAAAACCTCTGTTATCTTAACATTGAGTATGGGTTTTACTTTCTTTTCCTTATCACTTTTCACAAGTGACATAGCATAACGGGCAAGACCCCTGCCAAACTTCGCATATCTTTCCTGTTCAGAGTTTTTAAGCTCCTCACCAACGACCTCGTCAGATGTAGTAACGGCAAGCTGAGGACCTTGAAAGAATATGCCGTTATAGTTGTTTTTATCAAGCTCATCTACCATATAATAGGGAAAGTCGGCACTAACCTTAGTATTTCTATAGCCTAAAGCAATCGGATGAACAGCGGCGAATACGGCAATAGTCTCACGGCTTTTGTCACTTGGCGCAAATCGCAACATCGTAAGGTCATCTTCCGTAACATCGGGCTTGCGCTTATCGCGAGAATACTTCTTTTCATCGCTGACACTACAGTATAATACGCCCTTTTTCATATCTTCCACGGCTTTTTTAATTGTATCTACCGTTACTGCATAAAGGTTTTCCATAAATTCAGGATTTCTGCCGGACTGTAATGTATCTGTATCACCTTTTCTGAGCTTCTTAAAATTCTCTATAATAGCACCGGGGATAAGGTCGCCCCAAAGCCCTTGTGTATCAACGGCACTGTGGCAGTGTGTAGCGGAGATGTTTATGCAGTTTATGTTGTGGAGCTTGGTAAAATCAGAAAGCCTTTCACGAATCCTGCGGACATCGGTACTTGCAAGCCCTATGCAGTCAATTACGGCAAAAACGCTTATACCGCGCCCAGAGCCGTCATCAAGTGCAATAACACGCACACATTGGTCATCTATAACACCATCAACAACATTAGGCGGGAAAGCTAAATATCCACCCATAAAATGCTTGCTTGCCATTAAGTCTATTGAAGATAAAAGAGAGTCGGAGGCGTAGCCTAAAGACCACTTCGCGTTAGGTTTCGGTTTGTCAATAAAGGTTTCTGTTCCCTCAAAAAAGTTTCGCGGAATATATTCTTGCTTTAGCTGCCAACTCCCCCCGGGATAAGCGTGAAAAAGGGCGCGAACAGCACTTCTTATAGCTTTATCGCCAAGGTCATACTTAACTTTTTTCTTTTTTCCATCATCTATATTTTTATAAGCAATATACCCTGCACCAGCGCCGATAACGGCGGCAGAAGCGGCAAGAATTGAAAGTTTTTTCATAATAAACACAACCTTTACTACTTAATATAATAATATTACCACATATTCTAAGATTTGTGTATATCAAGTTGACATTTTTTTTCTGCGGTGCTAATATTATGAATATAAATGATTGGTGGTGAGTGTATGAGCAAAGGGAAGAAAGCATCTGATTTAATAAGAGCGGGCGTTAAGTTAAGAGCAAAAGCAGTATCTAAATCGAAAGAAATACAACCTATTCTGGAAAGCGAATTCGATTATATAAAGGATGTAAAAGGCAAAAAGTTTACAGTGGGATTTGGCAAAACTGAAATCCTTCCCGGCGACTTAGACAAGAAAAAATATTATGTTGCGGGATACAATATAAACAACCCCGCAACGGGTGTTTTGGACACCCCGTTTGCACATGCCGTGTGGATAGATGACAATAGCGGCAGGGGCGCCGTCGTGTTCGTTTCTATTGATAATGTAGGTATGCTAAATAAAGATGTAGAGGCTATAAAATCCTCTCTTTCAGAGTTTATAAGTGAAACAGGCTGCCGCTCTGTTGAAATACTAAGCACTCACAGCCATGCAGGAATAGATACGATGGGTATATGGGGTCCGCTGCCTTTTACGGGTAGGGATAAGCACTATATGGAAGTCTTAAGAGCAGGTGTACGCTCTGCTGTTAAAAAGGCATATATGGACAGAAAAGACGGAGATATATTCTTGGGGCGAGTTGAAGTGCCTGATATGCAAAAGGATATTAGAACACCGGAAGTTTTCTCGAAAACGCTGACGAGGCTTCGATTTGTTCCCAAAGACGGCGGCAGACAGGTGTATTTTATAAACTTTGCCGCCCATTCAGAATCACTTTCAAGTAAAAACTCACTCGTAAGCGCTGATTTTCCGTGCTATTTAAGAAGAAAGGTTTTTGAAGAAACGGGAGCGGAAACTATATATTTTGTAGGCGCAATAGGCGGAATGATAACGATGCATCTGCTTGATGACGATAGACCGAAATCGACTAAAATGATTGGCGAAAATTTAGCCGAATATGCCCTTTCCATTAAAAATGAGAAAAAGCTAAAGCCAAATTTGAGTATGATGAAACAACGCTTTTACTTTGAGGCGGACAATACTGTGCTTATTTTAGCAGGTATGGCAGGAATACTTAAAGTAGATAAATATATTTCTCATAATGCACCGCTAAAGATTGCATTAAAGTCGGAGATGACTTATTTCGAGCTTGACGGCCTAAAAATGCTTTTTATCCCTGGAGAACTTTTTCCGGAGCTTTTATACGGAGGGTATTTAAGCAGTGAAGAAAGCGCAACGGGTCAAGGAGCGGAAGTTAATCCAAAGCCGTTAGTCGAAATATGCGATGATAAAGAGCTGTTAGTATTTGGGCTTGCTAATGACGAGGTAGGTTATATAATCCCGCCAAATGACTTTCTGCTTGATACTGATATGCCGTACCTTAACCGCGCTAAGGATATTCACGGGCGCAATCATTATGAGGAAACTAACTCACTCGGTGTAAAAACGGCAGGAAAAATCGCAGAGGTTTTTGAAAATATGTATAAAAAAACGCAAAATACTAAAAACAAACAATAATACGAAAGATAAGGATTTAATATGGAGTTTGTTCCTAATGAGAATAAAGAATTAAAAATATCCACACCGTATGGTGACTTTTTAAGGTTCCCCGTTAAAACGCATGTAGTCGTAAAAGGGGATAGTCTTAAAGATATGATGGACAAGTATGTAAAGCCGCATATAAAAGACGGGGATATGATATTTATAAGCGAAAAAATTGTTGCTATTAGCCAAGGCAGGTCGTTTGATATTGATGATATTAAGCCGTCGCGGCTTGCTAAACTGCTTTGCAAGTTCGTTGTGAAAACACCCTATGGTATCGGACTTGGAAGTCCATGGACTATGGAGTTGGCGCTAAAGGATGTAGGTATACCAAGAATACTTTTTGCCGCCTTTTGCTCTGCTGTTACTAAACCGTTTGGAGTAAGAGGAGTGTTTTATAAGATTGCGGGAACGAGAGCAAGGGCTATTGACGGACCGTGTGACTATACTATTCCGCCTTATAACCACGCAGCAAAGCTTGCGCCGTTAAATCCAGAAAAGGTTGCAAAGGAGTTAATGGAGTATACGGGATGTATGGTCGCTATAATGGATGCTAACGATTTAGGCAGAGATGTACTTGGCGTTTCTGATGAATTTTTATCCGTTGAAATGTGCAAAGCCATATTTGAGGACAACCCATTAGGGCAGGGCAGGGAGCAAACACCGATAGCAATAGCAAGAAAAATAATCAAGGAGTGATTACGATTAATATAAAGGTTTTTGATACGAAGGAGCAAATAGCAAAAGAGGCGGCACAAATGATTGCCACTCAAATAAAAAGCAAGCCAGACAGTGTTTTAGGGCTTGCGACGGGTGCGTCGCCTATTTTGACATATGAGGCACTTATTGAGATGTATAAACAAAATGAACTGTCTTTTAAGGATGTTACAACATTTAATCTTGACGAATATTGCAATATTCCTAAAAATGATAAAAACAGCTATTACACATTTATGCATGAAACACTTTTCAATCACATTGATATAAAAGAAGAAAATGTTAATTTTCATGATGGTAACGCCGCCGATACGGAAGCTGAGTGTGCGCGGTATGACGCACTTGTGGAGGAAAAAGGCGGAGTAGATTTACAAATTCTCGGCATAGGCAACAATGCTCATATCGCTTTTAACGAGCCGTCAGACGAGTTTTCAAAAGGCTCTTATAAAACTAAGCTTACTGACAGCACGATTGAAGCAAATAAGATTTATTTTACAGAGTCGGAAATGCCTCAATATGCGCTGACAATGGGCGTAGAAAACATTTGCAAAGCAAAATCCATTATACTGCTTGCAATGGGAGAGAAAAAAGCAAAGGCAATAAAGAATATGATAAAAGGTGAGATTACTCCGTCAGTTCCCGCGTCAATACTCCAAAGCCATAGTGATGTGACTGTTTTACTTGATAAAGAAGCCGCTTCACTTTTATAAAATATATTGTGTTAAATAATTATGCGCCGCTTTTTGCGGCGCGTTTTAATTTCTGCCCATACTCCAAAATTTTCTGTCAAGACTTCTGTACTGAACAGCCTCCATAATATGAGAGGTACTAATATGTGAAAGACCGTCTAAATCGGCTATCGTTCTTGATATTCGCAAAATTTTATCATATGCCCTTGCGGAAAGGTCAAGTCTTTCAAACGCCGTTTCAAGTATTTTTGCGGCGTCAGCAGATAATTCACAGTATTTTCTCGTCATTCCGGAAGTCATTTTCGCGTTGCAGTTTATGCCTGTGCCTGAAAAACGCTCCTGTTGTATTTTGCGCGCTTTATTCACTCTTTCCCGAATAGCGGCAGAGCTTTCAGCGGGCGCTCTGTTTGAAAGCTGTGAATACTCTACCTGCGGCACTTCGATATGTATATCAAGTCTGTCAAGAAGCGGTCCCGATACTTTGGCTAAATACTTCGCTGCCGCGCCTTTCGGACATCGGCACTGTTTTACGGGATGACCGTAGTATCCGCACGGGCATGGATTCATAGCGCATATAACCATAACATCGCACGGATATGTAAGCGTGCATGCAGCTCTTGAAATTGTAATTGTGCCATTTTCCATAGGCTGGCGCAATACTTCCATAGTCACCCTTGGAAATTCGGGCAGCTCGTCTAAAAACAAAACCCCATTGTGTGAAAGTGAAAGCTCACCCGGCTTTGGAATGGAGCCGCCGCCCGAAAGACCGACAGAAGAAACGGTGTGGTGCGGAGAGCGAAAAGGTCTGCTGTTTATAATCGGTGTTTCGCTTTTAAGCTCGCCCGCCAAGGAGTAGATTTTTGTTGTTTCAAGCGCCTCATTAAATGTCATATCAGGCAAAATCCCTGAAACTCTTTTAGCAAGCATACTTTTACCGGAGCCGGGAGGACCTATCATAATTACATTATGCCCGCCCGCAGCGGCAACCTCAAGCGCGCGCTTTACTTCGTACTGCCCTTTAACATCAGAAAAGTCAGGCAACAGCGGGTCAGGCGCCGCCATTGTAAACTTTTTAAGAGGTACTGGTTTTATAAAGCTTTTGCCGTTCAAATGGCTTACAAGCTCCCTAATAGTTCTTACAGGATAAACTTGTATTCCCTCTACAATGGCGCCTTCGTCGGCGTTATCAAACGGGACATAAATAACGCGCATACCATTTTCTTTTGCCGCAATAACCATAGGAAGTACGCCGTTTATGCGCCTTAGTTCCCCCGAAAGTGAAAGCTCGCCTATAAATGCAGAGCGGGAAAGGTCAGCATTTATCTGCTTTGTTGCGGCAAGAATAGCCGTTAGAATAGGCAAGTCATATAAAGCGCCCTCTTTTCGAGTGTCAGCAGGGGCAAGGTTTACAGTAACATGGCGCGTAGGCTCAAAAAGCATACCGCTGTTTTTTATTGCCGAGACAACACGCTCGCGCGATTCACTTACCGCGGCATCAGGCAGACCTACAATATCAAACCTGTACTTACCCTGAGATAAGTCCACCTCTGCCTCAACCATATAAGAGTCAAGCCCTAAAAGCCCAACGCTGTTAACTTTTGCAAACAAAATTACTTTCTCCTATCAGGTTTCAGGATTTTCATCTTCCTCTTGCGCCCCGTCTTCTAAAGAATTATTATACTTTTCGCTGTCAAAGTAAAATATCTCGTCCTCGGTATTAATATCTCCTGAATATAGTGTTATGGGCGGCAAGGCTTCTTCTAAAGCTAATTGCTCTTTACGCTCCTGCTTTGCGGTTTTCGGGTCAAACTTAAACGCATGAAGCTTGTGAAGAAGATATAAAACAAAGACGATAGCAAGCGTAATGACTGTAATTGCTATTCCTATTGGCATTCCGTAAGGAAAGAACTTAAACTCAACCGTATGATAACCCTCAGTTATAGGTACAGAAAGAAGTGCATCACCTACTTTTATATAAGTGTCGGGATTTATCTTTTTACCGTCTATAAACACAGTCCAGCTTCTGTCATAGTTTATAGAGGTATATAAAACACCGTCTTCAGATACATTAATATCACCCTTAATTCTCGTATCACTAAAGCTTGTAATGTTAATGGCATCAGATTGTAATGTGCTGTATGCCTCTCTAAACGCATCCATATCAAGACCTGCCATATGGATGTACAAAATACCGGTAGACGCTCCCGTTATCGGCACTTTAACGGAGATAATCTCACCCGCCTCACGCATGCCAAGGTCAAAGACATATGGCTTTGTATCAACAGACTGAGTAGTAAAATATCCGTAATCGCTCGAAAGCTCAATAGACTTGACTGACGAAGTGGAAGATTTTAAGAAAAGGTAAAGGTTTTGAGACTTTGTAGTTATATAATTCATCGTTACGGTGCCTTCCTCAACACCCTCAGTTTTATTGTAATAAAATATACCCGTTGCAAACTCCTCGTTAGTGAACAAATCAATATTGTTATATTCCGTGCCGAATGACGGAATGTTTACAAGCACCTCATCAACACCCGCGGCATTTTTAATATAGTCATTTTGAATAGCAAACGGATTTGTGCCCTCATGCTGCCAAAAAGCTATATCAGCGTTTACTCTATATGCTATCGGCAGATAAAAGTTATTGCGATACGCCTTAAAAACACCTGAGGAAGCAACTTCCGTATAAAGCGTGTCGTTATTTAGTTTATCGGCATTGTCAACAATATATTTCAAGGAAAACATTGAGTTATATATTGGCGTCTGCGGATTATATGTGTGGCTGTTTATATAGTTGCTGTACAGTCCCAAATAATAGTGCAGATTAGACACCTTTTCATAAGCCATAGAAGAAAAGGTTGAAACACCGTTGTAATTGTACCACGCGGGGTCCATGCGCGCCCTTATTTTTGAAAGCTCCATTCTGTAAAACCGATTATTTTCACGCGTGTCAAGCACATCTTTTAATACTGTAAAATCATTGTAGTCACCTGCGTAAGATGATTTTGTCTGGTCCATGCTGTAGTGATTAGTGTTAGCTATCGTATATTCTGCAGAAACAGCGCACAGTAAAAGGGTTGCGGCGGCAAATGCCGGATATCTTTTATCCTTAATTAAATATAACGAAGCTACATAAATACCGACGAACGCTATTGTTATCCATAGTGACAGCTCAGAAAAGTTTTTAGAGCCTATCTCCTGTACAAGAATGGCGAAAATCACAATAGCTAAACCGGAGCCGAGAATTTGCCTGCTTGTAAACTCTTTAATGTTCCTGTAAGCCTTAAATGCGATTGCAATAAGGAGGAGTGAGTACATATTTGAAAATCTGTACGGCAAATCATTAGGGAAATGAAACCCGTGCCACACAAAATTAACTTTATTTATATAAAACGATGCAAAGAACACACCAAGTAAAGCGACATCCGCTGCTTTTTCCCTTATAGATATTTTTTTAGAGAAAAGGTATAGCGGTACGAGCATAAGCGGTAAAATACCGGCATAAATATTCGGCAGCACATCCTCTCCGCTGCTTCTGATAGTCGGGTCAAGGTGCGCAAGGTGATTTGCTAAAAAGTCAAAAACAGTAAAATATTCTTTCCAGTTTTGAGGCCACGAATCAGAGGTGGCGGAGCAAACGCTCAGTATATAATAAAGGGGAATGAGTAAAAAAGCACAAGAAAGCACGGCGCCTAAAGCCGTAAAAGCGAACCTAATGCCGCTGTCAAGAAAACGGGAGTTTCTAATTATCCGCACAAAATTTCCGCTAATTCTTTTTAACGGCTTTTTATCTTTGTTTTTAGCAAGCTTACCGAAATATGTGTCGGCTAAAGAGTAATGACCGAAATAAAAGCTCAAGAAGTATAAAACGGAGAAAATAGCAAGCATATACGCCATATAGTAGTTTGTTAAAGCAGCAAGAATGAGAGCGATGTAATAGAGCAGGGATTTTCTTTTTCCTATCAATTGCTCAATTCCAAGGGCTATAAGCGGCAGTAGATAAAACGCGTCAAGCCACATAATATTCCAGTAATAAGCTATAAAGAAGCCGCTGCACGCGTATAAAACACCGAAAGCTGCCGTTGCCGGCGTGTTGTGCTTTTGCGAGTTTTTAAGAAAATAAGAGCATGTGAAAGAGGCGGCAGCAGATTTCAGTAAAATTATAGCGGCAATAGCCTCGGGCATATTTTTATGCCCAAAAAACAGTATTAACAGTGAAAACGGTGAGGATATATAGTTTGAGAAATTACCTAAAAAGCCGCTTCCGCCGCCGGTAGTCCATGAATAAAGAAAAGATGCGCCGCTCGTCAACCTGTCATAAAACTCGGCATAAAGCGGTCCGTATTGGTGGTACAAATCCATTCTAAGTATAGTTACCTCTCCAAACGGGAAAAGGTTATAGCAATAATAAACCACAAGCATAATGAGAGCCGTGCAAAGTGCGGCAAGAAACATAAACCTGTTTTCGTATGCCGCGCTTTTTATTAAATTATAATCTATCTTAAACTTTCTTTTTTTCTTACCGGTTTCTTCGCTCTTTGCCGTAAGAGGAGCGACATTTTTTTCGTTATCCACTCATTAACCTTCTTTCGTTAGATTAGACTATAACAAATAGTACCATATTAGCTCTGCTATTTCAATATATATAACAAATATGGCGCGATGGTATTTCTGTTATGGCTTAAAGAAAATCCGTTCTATTTTAGGACAAGTGTTAATAAAATTAAATATGAAAAACTACAAGGACGCCGTTTCGCTTTTACCAAGGGATTTAAGGGGTGAGCTTTTATCAATCGGCGAAGATAAGATGTCTAAAGTAAATGAAATAAGACTTAGGTCGAAAAGAGCAGTCTCATTTATTGTTGACGGTTTGGTTATGTATTTATGCACAGGAGGTCGCCTTTCTTCAATTTACCCTCAAAACGGCATAATTTTGAGTGCTGAAAATCTTGAGCAGGCGGCGGCGGCTCTCTGCCGATACTCCGTTCATTCCTATACGGAGTGTATAAATAGGGGATATATTACGCTCCCCGGCGGACACAGGGCGGGGATTTGCGGTACGGCATCCGTAAAAAACAGTGAAATTACGGCAGTAAGGTGCTTTACCTCAATAAATATAAGGATTGCACGGGATTTTTACGGTTGCAGTAAAAAGCTCCTTTCACAACTTGGCGATTGCGACAGTTTTTTGATAATCGGCTCGCCTATGTCGGGAAAAACAACGCTTCTTCGTGATATATGCAGGTATTTTTCAAATGAGCCGATAAATCCGAAAAAGATAACGGTAGTTGACGAGCGTGATGAAATCGGGGCATATGGTGCAGGCGGCGAGGGCAGGGATTTAGGGATAAATACTGATGTGTTATCTCTTTATCCAAAGGGGGTAGGAATTGAAATAGCGCTAAGGTGCTTTTCTCCCGATATTATCATTCTTGACGAGGTAGGGAATTTAATAGAGGCGAAAAAGATTATAGAGGGCGTAAACTCAGGCGTAGGCTTTGTAGCTACGGCACATGGCTCGTCAATAGACGAGGCGATAACAAGACCGCAAATAAAAATGCTGATAAAAAGTACAGCTTTTAAGAAGGCGGCTATTCTTTGCGGCAAGGAAAAGCCGTGCGAGGTAAAAGAAATAATAGACTGTAAAACATTACTTTAGGAGTTTTAACATTGAGGTATGCGGCAATTATTTGCCTTGCTTTGATACCCTTAATTCTTTCGGGCGATAAGCTAAAGGGGCTTAAATTCAGAGCCGATTTCTTTCAGGAAATCTGCGAAATGCTTACAACCGTAAAAATGCGTCTGCAATTTGACAATCCCACGACGGGAGAGCTTATAGCATCGCTTTGCGGTAATGAAAGTTTTAAAAGGCTCTCGTTTTTAGGCGAATGCCTTAACTTGCTTAAAAATGACGGTTATTCCTTTGGCTTTGTGTGGGAGCGTTCTGTAAAGGAAAACGAGATGATAAAAGAGTATCTTCTGCCCGATGATATAAGCGCTTTAATCTCTTTCGGAAAAACCCTTGGAACTACGGATACAGCAGGACAGCTTTTAATCTGTGGAAAATGCGAGGAGCTATTTTTGAAGAAAAGGGAGTTTGCCATATCAGAAAAAGCAAGGCTTTCTAAGCTGTATTTAACATTAGCGGCGGCGGGTGCGGCAGTAATATTAATACTATTAATTTAAGCAGGAAGGAAGTCACAATGGGTATAGAGTTCGTAATCAAAATAGCGGCAATAGGTGTTATTGTAGGGATACTCAATCAAGTGCTTACAAAGTCGGGAAAGGATGAGTATGCGGTAGCGACGACGATAGCGGGGCTGCTTATTGCTGTTGCAATGATTTTGCCGAAAATAGGGGAACTGATTTCTGAGCTCAAGGAGATGTTCGGAATATGAAAATAGGAATTACGGAAATTATAGGATTTGCAATTATAGGTGTTGCCGTTGCAGCAATTATTAAAAAAAGCTCTCCGGAAATAGCGCTTGTCACACAGCTTGCAATAATTTGCATTATGTTCGCATTTTCCGCAGGCTATTTCTTTGAAATAATAAGCGCCGTAAAAGAGATTTCAGAGTTCGAAAATTCACAGATAAAATACACGGGAATACTGCTAAAGGCAAGCGGCATTACAATAGCGGGCAGCCTTGCCTGTGATGTTTGTAAAGACAGCGGCGAAAATGCCCTTGCCGGTTTTTTAGAGCTTATTGTAAAGGCTATTGTGATATCACTTTCACTGCCTGTTATAAAACTGCTTTTACAAATGGCCTTCTCTTTATTAAAATGAAGAAAAATATTAAATTTAAAATTTATACTGTAATAGTTTTTATTCTGATTACACCATTTTTTGTGAAATTGGCGTCAGCATCTTCTAACAATATAGACAGCTACTTAGACACATCGAAAAAACAAGAGATATATTCATCTCTTGACGAGGATGCGAAAGAGCTTTTATATGAGCTTGGTATAACAGATGTTGAATTTAACGAGCTGTTTAATATAGGCTTTAACCGTGTTTTAGGCTCATTTTTCGACTTGCTTTCAGGCTCATTGAAGGACAAGGCTTTTACATTTACATCACTCGTAGCTTGTATGCTCATAATTTCAATCGCAGGCTCAATTTCCGGCGCCGAAAAGAAAAAGGGGACTGACTTAATAGGATATTCCATACTTGCGCTTGTTGTTGGTATACCGTTTATTTCGTTTTTATCCATTGTAAAAAGCTTGTTCTCTTCTGTTTTAGGGTTTATGAAAGTCTTTATTCCGATATATGCCGCCGTAATTGCCGTATCGGGCAAACCTACGCTTGCACTTTCGTTTAATACTGCTGTTTTGGCGCTTGGAGAATTTATTGTCTATTTTGTTGATAACTTATACTCGCCTTTTACGGGAATGATTTTCTGCCTTGCACTCGTTGGCGGCATTTCAGACCTTTTTGACTGTGAAAATATCATTTCGGCAATAAAAAAAGGAATAACATTAATTTTAGGTCTTGGAGCTACTATTTTTTCAGGACTTTTATCCATAAAAAGCGTTTTAGCCTCTGGTACTGATAGTGTCGGGGCAAAGGGAATTAAATTTTTAATCGGTGCAAGTATCCCCGTTGTCGGGAGTTCTGTAAACGAAGCGTTAGCGTCTATTGCGGCAGGGTTAGGACTTCTGAAAAGTACTGTTGGAGTTTTTGGAATAGTGGCTCTTTTTGCTATATTTTTTCCTGTATTAACAGAAATAATTGCATGGCTTATTTTACTTCAGTTTTCTGCCGTAATAGCCAAAGCCCTTGGGTGCGAAAAGGAAGAAACACTCCTAAAAAACATCTATTCCTGCACATCACTTCTTTTAGCGGGAACGGCGATAACTCTTACGGTGCTTATTATATCGTGCGGAATAATATTAAAGTTAGTGTGAGAATATGGAAATACTAAAAGAAACGATTATAAATATAGCGGTATGCTCAATAATAAGCGCTATTGTGCTTTCATTAGTTGAAAAAGAGGCTTTTAGGAAAGCTTTAAGAGTGCTTTTAAGCCTTACGATGATAGTAATTATAATAACTCCGTTTATTTCAAACGGCGGTATGAAAAAAGAGATATTTCACTATTATAAACAGGCAGAGGAAGAAGGATTTGACAGTGAAAAGAAGCGTCTTAATGAAAATCTTATAAAGAATTATGAGCTTGCGGTTAAAGACATAATAGAAGATTTATTAAATACAATGGGAATATCAAAACACAAAGTAAAAGTGAAAGCAAACGGATACGGCGAATACGGAATAAACATAAGCAAAGTCAGCATATATTTGAAGGACGAGTATAAAAAGAAAGAAACGGAAATACAAAACACGATTTCTAAAGAAATAGGATTTGCGGCGGAGATTATTTATGAATGACACTAAAAACAAATTAAATAACTTTTTTAACAAGCTTAAAAGTGATAAAAAACTAATGGCAATACTTATATTAGCGGCAGCAGGCTCTTTACTTCTTATGCTAAGCGAAGTTTTACCTGCCGCAAAAAAGGAAAATAAAGTAATAACGGGCGAAAACGATATATATTTAAGCGAATACACAAAGTCGCTTGAAAAAAATCTGGAAACGATTATTTCAGATATATCGGGCGCGGGCAAATGCCGCGTAATGATTACTCTTGAGAGTGCTGTTGAAAAGGTTTATGCGCAAAATGTGAAATCCGAAATAGAATCATATGAAGATAAAGACATTAAAAACGGTACGGGAGAATATATAATAATAAAGTCAGACGGAGCTACACAAGGCGGGCTTTTAATTACGGTTATGGAGCCGAAAATTCGAGGGGTCGCGGTTGTTTGCGAGGGCGGGGACTCGTACTTAATTAAAGAGGCAATTACGGATACTGTAACGGCTCTTTTTTCGATAAGAGGCAATAAGGTGTCTGTTGCAAAAATGAAAAGTAACAGGGAGGAATGAACTTGAATGTTCTGATTAAAAGAAGACAGCTTATTATGGGAGCATTGATTGTTGTGCTTGCAGCGGCGGTGTTTGTAAACTGGTACTTCACAAACTATGATTCAAACCTATCTAAGGAGAATACGGGCGTAACGGGCGAAAAGACGCCGAACCTTGGCGAGGCGCAGCTTGTGGGCACCAAAAATGATACGACGGAAGGCACGGACGCCGCTTCCCCAAACGAAGGCTTCGCGGCAATAAAACTCAATAGGGAAAACGCGCGAGGCGATGCGATGGATAACATAAACGCCGTTTTAGACAATGCCGAGGTAGATTCAAAGTTAGCCGTCAATGTAGCCGCATCACTCGACAAAATAGTCGCCAATATTGAAACAGAGTCCGCGATTGAAACGCTCGTTTCTGCAAAACTTGGCTGTGACTGTGTTGTTGTGTGCGGTAACGATGCCGTTCAGGTCGTTGTGGAAAAGGGCAAGGTAAACGAAGAAAGTGTACTTCAAATTAAGGATATAGTCTTAAAAAACAGCAAAATTTCGGCAGAGGGAATTACTATTACTGAAGCGGGTTAATGTTTTGCTCTTAAAAAAACATTTATAGCGCAGGATGAATTTTTGTCTTGCGCTTAATAACCGTATACCGAGGGGGAAAGACGATGTTCGTTCTTTTAGGGCGCAAGCAATCCTATATTGCCGTCGGCGCCGTTATGTTTGTTATGCTTTTTATCATAATAGCTCTGATTTCCGGTGTACCGAAAAAAGCTGAAGCGATAAAAAGTGTTGGAGAAAATAACGAAAAGAAAGACTTTATAAAATGGGTTGATTTTAATGTGCCTTACGAGGCTCTCGAATATGCGGTAAAGCTTGATATAAAGTACCGCACAACGGATACTCCTATAAGCTATATAGAGATTTTAGCTTACACAGCCGCTAAAAACGGCAACAACTTCAAAGGGTTTAAGACTGCGCAGCTTGACGCGCTCGTTGATAAAATAAAATCGGGAGAAACTATGGAATGCCTTTCTACAGGGCTAAAGTATTATGATTTTTATTATGAGGCATACACCGCTATTCTCTCAGGGCTTGTAGGCGAGTATGAAATAGAGGTTGAGGATGAGTTATCTGAAACGGGCAAAAGGTGGGAAAGGAAATACGGAATAAAAGCATTTTCACCGTTTGCCAAAGGCTTTTATTACAGAGAGTATGACGACTTTGGGGCAGGCCGCTCATACGGCTTTAATAGAGTGCATTTAGGTCATGATATGATAGGCTCTGTCGGAACTCCAATCGTGGCTGTTGAGAGCGGAACAATAGAAGAATTGGGGTGGAATCAATACGGCGGCTGGCGAGTGGGGATAAGAACTCATGATAAAAAAAGGTATTATTACTATGCGCACTTCCGTAAGGATTTCCCGTATAATAAGGACTTAAAAATTGGAGACGAGGTGCAGGCGGGAGATGTTATAGGATACCTTGGAAGAACGGGTTACAGTATAAAAGAAAATGTAAACAACATTGATGTGGCACATTTACACATAGGGCTTCAGCTAATTTTTGACGAGTCGCAAAAGAATTGCAAAAGCGAAATTTGGATTGATGTATTCCCTATAACAAAATTACTTGCGAAAAACAGAAGTGCTGTAATTAAAAATACAGAAACGAAAGAGTACAGCAGGGTTTACGGATTTCGCGAGATTTTAGAGGATTAATTGTTTATCGACTAAAATCATTTGACTAAGACCGATTTTTTATTTATAATCAAGCTGCAGAAAAATAAAAGATATTATTATAAAAACGGTTTTGGAGGAATAAATATGAAAAATCTATACATTACTCTTTTCATTGTCTCACTCGTATTCGTTTTACTTGCGGCAGTAGTAACTATTGCGTTTTCGGGTTTTCAGCGTGACAAATACATAGGTTACAGCGGCAAAACAGATGAACAGGTAAGGATAACCGAGGTTACTCCTCTTTTGCAAAAGGACGGTACGCTTACAAAGTCCGGTTACTGTGAAAATAATCTTTATGAATATTCCCGCTCTGATATAAAAACAAATCCGCTAAGGATAAAGGAGTGGGATTTTTATCAGTTTTGCAACGAGCGCTATTTTGTGCAAGTTGTTATTGCGGATATTTCAATGGCAGGCTATGCCTCAATAGTTCTTTGCGATATGAAAACGGGCGACAGGTATGAGGTGCCTTTTGTAAAGCTGTTCACTTTCGGCAATATGGGTATGGAAACTAATGCTATAAAGCCTCATAATTTAAGCTATAAAAATAAAAAGTTTGATTTAAGTGTAAATGTTGATAAAAACCACAGGCACATAACATTAGACAGTACGCATAAAGGCGTTTCATATAAGGCAGACCTTGATATTTTTATGATGGACGGACTTGAAACTATCACAACGGCAACGCCTTTTACAAGCGTTAGCGATAAATATTTCTATTTAAACAATAAATTTACGAGTATGCCTGTCAGCGGCACTATTACAATAGGTGACCTTGTAATCGAGTTCGACCCCTCCGACACATTCTGCTGTCTTGACTGGGGCAGAGGAGTATGGCCCTATGCGGGCGATTGGTATTGGGGCAACGGCACAACTCTGCTCCCAAACGGGAAGATGTTCGGATTTGAGATTACATGGGGCTTTGGCGACGCGTCAAAAACGACGGGGAATATGATGTTTATTGACGGAAAAGCCGAGAAGCTTGGCGAAATAAGCGTATCCCTTGAAAAGGAAGGCGACTATATGTCTGACTGGATATTCACCTCAGAAGACGGACGATTTGAAATGGTTATGACGCCGTATTTCGATAATTATACGAAAACACGCGTACTTTTCGTCGGCAATATATGCCATCAGGTGTTCGGTCATTTTAATGGATATGTTATATTAGATGACGGCAGCAGGCTTGAAATTAAAGATATGTTTGCGTTTTGCGAATACTCCGATAACAGGTGGTAGAATAATAAAAAATATAAAAGCTGTGACAAAATGAAAATTTCGTCACAGCCTTTTTGTATCAAAAAATATCAATCCTCATATATTAATAGCGGCATATTTAAATATACATAAAGGATTGATTACATGCTAATTCATATTGTAAGACCGGGGGACACACTATACAAAATTGGGCAGCGTTACGGCGTTTCGGCAGAGCGGTTAATTACGGACAATGCCATATCAAACCCAGAAAGGCTTATGGTGGGGCAGGCAATAGTTGTACCCGTAACGAGTGTACGGCACACGGTTTTAGCGGGAGAAAGCCTTTACAGCATAGCACAAATGTATTCTGTTACTGTGGACGCTATTGCAGCCGCAAATCCGCAAATCACAAACCCCGCACAGATTTTTGCAGGTCAAGTGATTACGATACCGCTATCGGATGAAAAAATAGGCTCTATTTATGTTAACGGTTATGTTTTTCCCGGTATTAGCACCGATACTTTGCAAAAAACTTTACCAAACCTTACTTTTATAAGCATATTCAGTTATGAAGTAAGAGCGGACGGCAGTCTTTCAAATCTTAACGACCGGCCTATAATAGACGCGGCAAGAGCGGCGAATGTTGCGCCGTTAATGGTTATTACTAATATCCGTGAGGGCGGCGGCTTTAGCGGCGACATAGCCCATGCCGTACTCACAAATGAGGCTGCCCAGAACAATCTTATAAACAATATACTGCAAACCCTTCCTAAAGGGTATTACGGAATAAATGTGGACTTTGAATACATCTTTCCGTATGACCGTGAAAGCTATAATCAATTTATAGCGCGTTTGACAGAAACATTAAAAGCGCAAGGCTATATTGTAACTACCTCCCTTGCTCCGAAAATATCAGCAGACCAACAGGGAACGCTTTATGAAGCGCACGACTACCCGTTTCACGGCAGAACGGTGGACTTTGTAATACTTATGACATATGAATGGGGCTATACATATGGACCCGCACAGGCGGTAGCGCCGCTTAATGAGGTCAGAAGAGTATTAGACTATGCCGTAACGGCAATACCGCCCGAAAAAATACTGATGGGCATACCGAACTACGGTTACGACTGGACGCTGCCTTTCGTACAGGGCTCGTCTGCAAGAGTGCTGTCAAACACGGCGGCGGCAAACTTAGCCTCTTCTGTTGGAGCAGAAATTAAGTTCGATTTAAAAGCGCAATCACCGTTTTTTAACTACTTTGATAATAACGGTAACGAGCATGTTGTGTGGTTTGAGGATGCCCGAAGTATAAGAGCGAAGCTTTACACCGTAAATGAATACGGTCTTGCAGGTGTAAGCTATTGGACGCTTAACAGCTATTTTCCGCAAAATTGGATTGTCTTAAACTCAATGTACAATGTAATTAAAGTGCTGTAAAATAAAAAGACTGTATCATTTCACAAAAACGATGCAGTCCAATCTTTTTATTAATACGGGTATTCTCCGCTTATAATTTTCTCTGCCGCTTTCATTCCGTCAACGGCGGCAGATACAATGCCGCCCGCATAGCCTGCGCCCTCGCCGCAAGGGTAAAGCCCGAAAAGACGGACAGAGTTCATAAACTCGTCGCGCTTTATTCTGACGGGAGAGGAGCTTCGCGTTTCAGGAGAAGTTAGAACGGCGTCAGAAAAATTAAAGCCATTTAGTTTTCTGTCAAAGCTATAAATTGCGGCAGAAATAGTGTCGCACGCCCATTTCGGTAAAACAGAGCGTATGTTGCCGAACGAAACACCCGTCGGACAAGACGGTGTAACGGCGCCCGCTTTTTTTGACGGTGCGTCATTTAGAAAATCTTTAAGAAGTTGAGAAACAGGTAAATATCCGCCGCTTACAGTAAAAGCCTTTTTTTCAATTTCACGCTGTAAATGCATACCTGAAAGAGCGTGTTCACTTGGGAAAAACTCCGGCAGAAGTCCTACGAGTATAGCGGAATTTGCGTTTTCGGCATTACGCGCAAATTCGCTCATTCCGTTTACGGTTACGCATTCTTTTTCAGACGAGGCGTTTACAACTGTGCCGCCGGGGCACATACAAAATGTATAAGCGCCTCTGCCGTGGAGAGAATGGTTTGAAAGTTTGTAGTCAGCGGGTGGCAGCAAAGGATTTTTATATTCTTTGCTGTATTGGCATTTATTTATATATTCTTGCGGATGCTCAATCCTAAGCCCTACGGAAAAAGCCTTTCTTTCAAGCTCTATATTTGCAGAGTGCAAATACATATAAGTATCCCTTGCAGAGTGACCGATAGCAAGAACTATTGTATCCGTTTCAAAATCTGTTTTACTGCCGTTTTTATCAATATAAGAAACGCCGTGTACCCACCCGTTTGCCTTAATAATATCGGTCATTCGGCACCCGAATTTAACCTCGCCGCCTTGCTCAATTATTCTATTTCTTATTGCCTTTACAACATCCCTTAGCCCATCCGTACCAATATGCGCCGATTTATTCCATAGTATTTCCTCAGGCGCGCCATATTTATAAAGCCGTAAAAGTACTTCGCGGCATAAGGGGTTTTTTATGCCTGTCGTAAGCTTTCCGTCAGAAAAAGTGCCGGCGCCGCCCTCGCCGAATTGAACATTGCAATTTTCGTCAAGAATTTTATTCTCCCAGAAATTCCTGACTTTTTTTATGCGTGTGTCAACATCGTCGCCGCGCTCTAAAATCAGCGGATTAAGCCCTGCCTCGGCAAGCAGCAAAGCAGAAAACATACCGGCGGGACCAAAGCCTACTACAACAGGGCGGAAAATTGAATTTCGCCGCATCTCGGGCAGAGTATAGCTATACTTTTCAACAACAGAGGCTTTATTCTCCGGGAATGAAGATATTACAGATTTTTCGTCAAGCTGTGTTTCAATATCAACAGAATAAACGAAATGAATATCATGCTTTTTTCGTGAGTCCAAAGACTTTTTATAAACGGATAAAGATAATATATCACTTTTATTTATATTAAGAAGCCTTGCCGCCTCTTTCAGAATATCCTCTTTTGCCGCTTCAAGCGGCAATCTTATTTCATTTAATCTAATCATTCAGTTACCTTCAAAGCGGCGGAATATCCCGCTATTCTTCCCGAAGTCCATGCAAAATGCAGGTTGTACCCGCCGCAAATGCCATAAGCGTCAAGAAGCTCTCCGCAGATATAAAGCCCGTCAATATGTTTTGAACAAAGTGTGGAAAGCTCTATTTCCTCTGCCGATAAACCGCCTGCTGTTACTTGCGCATTCTTAAATCCGGTCGTGGCTATTACAGAGGCATCAAAACATTTTATAATGTTTGTAATTTTTGCTATGGCATCCGATGTTATATTATTTGGAGTTTCTAAAGGTGAAATATCAATTCGTTTTAACAGCACTTCACCGAGCCTTTTCGGAATAATCCCCGTTAAAACATCTGCCGCAGTAGGCTTGCCCCGTGAAAAGGCTGTTTCTAAAAACTCCTTTAAGCTGTTATAATCCATATCGGGGCACAAATCAAGAGTTATTCTATATTTCAATTTTTCATCCATATCTATAAGTCCCGACATATTTAATATAGGAATTCCCGAAAGTCCGTATTCAGTAAATTGAACTTCACCCATTTCCTCGTATAGTTTTTCGCTATTGCAGAAAAGCGTTGCTATAGCGTCTGCCCTTATACCTTTTAACGATTTAAAAAACAAGTCCTCACATTTAACAGGAACGAGAGCGGGGCGGACCTCTGTCACCCTATGCTCAAGTGACCTTAAAAGTGTATAGCCGTTCCCGTCAGTGCCGCAATATGGCGCCGCCGCGCCGCCGCCGGCTAAAATTACGGCATCTGCCGCATATTTATCATTTAAAAGAAAACCATTTTCCCTTTTCTCTATTTTATTGATTTCAGTATCTGAAAAAACTTTACAGCCAAGTGAAAGTGCCATAAACCTTAAAGCGTCTGCTGCTGACGAAGCATTTCCCGATTTTGGATATACTCTGCCGCTTTCCTGTTTTAACAAAAGCCCCAATGAATTAAAAAAAGAAAGAGTATCTGAAAAGCCGCTGTCAATAACGGCGCTAATTAACGATTTATCGCCTCTGTAATGCTCTGTTTTAATATCGGCATTACAAAGGTTGCACCTGCCGTTACCGGTTACGAGTATTTTTTTACAAATACGCGGCAGCTTTTCATATATAGTAACAGAAACGGGTATATTTCGCTTTTTTGAAAGCCTTAACGCTTCAATCGCGGCAGCAAGTCCGGAGGCGCCGCCGCCGATTATAGCTATTTTTTTCACAATTCTCAATTCTCCATTTTCAATTTAATAAACGCTTTGCGTTTTCCTGCAATCTGAAATCCTAAACAAGGTCTATAGCAAATACACGGCAATTTTCGTCTCCGTGTGTTTCGTTAAATATCAGTTTTACTGATTTTACCGCTTCACCGCACGAAATATAAACAAGTCTTTGGTAGTTATCCGTGATATTTATTATCTTTTCTTTATCGTCCTCTAAAGTAAGTATAACCCGAAATTCTTTTACAATGGTTTTAGGCACATATGATGCCTTTCTGCCTAAGAGTATATTATGGAACATATTGCGGTTTAGTTTACTTTCACGCTCCGGCAGCGTTTTTCGGTTTAGGTCACTGTCAAACACAATTCTTATTTTGTCAACATATTCTGCTTTTTGTAAATCATACTCAAAGAAGCAAGATTTTTTCCCCACACTGCCGTTATATTCACCGTCAATAGGGCGGTCAATCCCGTTTCTCAGGTTTTCGGGGTTACTCATATTGGACTTTATAACAGCAGACTTTGTAAGCTCTGTCAGCGGGCGAATTGTGTGCAAAATATAGCAGTCGCCATACATTAACAGTTTTTGGAGTTCTTTGATATGCTCACTATAAATCTTTCGCGGTGTAATATTTTTCTTTACAGCAATCGCCGCCGCCGTACCGACAGCTTGCCCTATTACGGCACAAGTAGCCATTACTCTTGAGGAGCTTAAAGCCGTGTGAGTAGCACTAATATTCCTGCCTGCGAACATTAAATTTGAAATGTTTTTTGAATACATACATCTGAAGGGGATAGGATAGGGCGAGTTTACTTTCATAGCACGATTAGGTTTACCGTCAGAGCGGTTAAAGCCTTTTGGGTCGTGGTCGTCAAGCGGCCAGCCGCCATATGCTGCGGTGTCGGGATAATCTCTTTTAGTCAAAACATCGTTTTGTGTTAAAATATAGTCGCCTACATAGCGGCGCGACTCTCTTTTGCCGGGCAGAATGCCTATCCAATCAAGGTCGAAATTTTTATGCTTTTCTTTGCAGCTTTCATCATTTTTTATGAAATCCCAAAAGCCGTAAGCAAGCTTTAGCAGCTCATCTCTTATATCTTCAGTGTCTTTTATAGAATTTCTGTCGCCGCCAAGCTCTAAATACCAAAAGTTTTCACTGTCGCTATAAAGGTTAGGAAAACGGTGCAAAAGGTCGTCTTTAGTAAGCTTTTTTGCCCATACGGGCGGTATAAAGATTTTCTCTTCAAGACATTCACGCGCTTGTATAAGGCAGCTCATACCCATAGTTTTATTATCTGCAGTTTCGACTGCGAATTGTTCACCGAACTCATTTTTACTTTCTCTGCCTACCCTGTAAAAAGCTTTACTTATAGGGGCTAAAACGCTGTCTCCGGAGCAGTCGGCAAATATTTTGGCATGTATCTTAAAAAACCTTTGTGTTGTAGTCTGCCAGCACAAAACATATTCTATGGAGCTTTCGTTTGCCATGCCGTCCATACAAGAGCAGTTGAGAAGTAAGGTTATATTCTCATTATCCATAACCGTTTCAAGAATAACGCTATCCCATATGGAGTAGTTTTTATAAGGGTTTCTGTATTGGTTTTTAAGCATAATCTCCTCAATTATTCCTGTTTCACGCATATTATCGCCGGAAGCGCCGCAAACCCACATGCGCATTTCAGAGGACGCGTTACCTCCGAGCATAGGTCTATCCTGAACAAGAATAACTTTTGCGCCATGCCTTGCCGCCGCTACCGCTGCCGCAACGCCGGAAAGTCCGCCGCCTATTACGCAAAAATCACAATTTTTTTCAATCGTTTCAAATACGCTCATTTTAATGTCCTCACTCTACTGACTTTAACTTTACAACAACAATATCAGGGCGGTTAAACACTCTTATTGGAATAATGCTGTTTCCAAGCCCGCGGCTTACTATCATAGCAGTGTCACCTAAAACATATTCGCCTGCCGAGTATTCAGGAAAAAGCCCTTGCTCAGGAGCTATTAATCCTCCTATAAACGGAAGCCTTGCCTGTCCGCCGTGCGCGTGACCCGAAAAGACAAGGTCAATACCGTTTTCGCTGTAGCTCTCCATATATTGCGGCTTGTGCGCGAGTAAAATCTTGAGAGCATGAGGCGTATCGAGCGTATAAAGCAAATGTTTCAAATCATCCGTTTCAGAGCCGTCTTTAACTCCTAAAATATAAAAGCTTTCACCGCCATGCTCTATAAATAGGGCACGATTTATTAAAACCTTTGCACCGGCTTGTTTTATGCCGTCTATAAGACTTTCTTTATCAGATAGGGAAAGCAGCTCCTCATGATTTCCCGAAACATAATAAACGGGTGCTATTTTAACGGCGCCCGTTACAAGGTCAAGAGCAGGTTTTATATCAGTACGGCGGCAGTCAACAATATCGCCTGTTATCACGATAATATGAGGCGAAAGCGCTTTTATTTCCGCTAAAAGACGGTTTTGTTCTTTGCCGAACATCTTGTTATGTAAATCAGATATTTGTACGATTTTGTATCCGTCAAGCGTTTTATTGATTTTATCCGATTTGTATTCATAATTTGAAACGGTTATATCATTATTTTGCCATAATGAAAATGCCGTTAATGCCGCTGCGGCAACAGCCGTTATTAATACAGCTTTTTTACTTATGCGTATTTTTCTCATCTTCTTCCACCCTATAGGAAATTGTAGCATGTAACTGTGTGAAATTCAAGTATATTACAGCGTAAATTCTTCTAATTTGTTCTTTATTGTTGCAAAAATCAGATGTACATGTTATTATTAATGATAATTTTTTCAAGTGTTATATAACTTGTGAAAAGGGGGAAAACGATGAAGCCAAACATAATATTTTATTTTTCCGACCAACAGCGTCATGACACGCTAAACAGTACAGTAATGCCAAACCTCACTGATTTTTCAGAAGACGGTACAATGTTTGAAAATTCGTTTACCTGCCAGCCCGTTTGCGGACCGGCAAGGGCATGTATTCAAACCGGAGTTTATGCAAGCCAGAACAAAAGCTATTGGAATGGGGTCGCATTGTCAAAAGACTTTAAACCTCTTGCAGAGTATTTGAACGAAGCGGGGTACGAAACTGCCTATGTTGGAAAATGGCACCTTGCTTCTGATAGAATTCCTTTAGCCGGTTATCATTTTGAGAAAGAGGCTATACCGGAAGACAGACGCGGCGGATATAAAGATTTTTGGCGCGCGGCAGATGTGTTGGAGTTTACTTCAAATGAATACGGCGGCTATGTTTTTGATGAACATAATGAAAAGCGTGAATTTTCAGGATATAGGGTTGATTGTATAAATGATTTTGCGATAGAATTTATAGATAAAAAGACTTCAGATAAACCGTTTTTCCTTTTCATATCACAGCTTGAGCCGCACCATCAAAACAACAGCGGTCATTTTAGGGGAAAAAAGGAAACAATAGAAAATTTCAGAGATTACCCTATTCCGGAGGATTTAGCTTTTCTAAAAGGGGATTATAAAGAAGAATATCCCGATTATATTTCAGCAATTAACGCGATTGATGAAAACCTTTTGCGGCTTGTAAATACCTTAAAAGAAAGAAATCTATACGATAACACAGTTATTATTTATACGAGTGACCACGGCTGTCACTTTAAGACGAGAAATTTGGAGTATAAGCGCAGCCCGCACGACGCCTCTATACACACACCTTTAGTAATATTTGGCGGTGCATATAAGGGCAAGAAGAAAGATGACAGAATGGCAAGCCTTATTGATATGGCGCCTACCGTTTTAGATTTAGCAGGAATAAAGATACCGAGCCACTACATGGGTATGTCGCTGCTTCGTGAAAATCAGAGGGATTTTGCCTTTATTCAGGTAAGTGAGTCACAAATAGGCAGAGCTGTGCGCACGAAAAAGTATCTTTATGCAATAAGAGCAAGGGGTAATGGATATATACGCCATTCGGCAAATGTTTATTATGAGGATTATCTTTATGATATGGAAAAAGACCCGCATCAAAAGAAAAATTTAATAAAGTCACCTGAATATCAGCGGGAGCGTACGATACTAAAAGAGATGCTCATAAATGAAATGGAAAGAGCAAATGAGAAAAAACCGATTATAAAACCCGCAAAAACTGCACGCAGAAAATAAACGAGGAGATATTATGAAAAGGGCGCTGATTTCACAAATCTACAAGACACCCGAAAGCTTTACACAAGACGATATTACCGTATGCGGTTGGATTAGAACGAAAAGGAATTCAAAAACATTAGGTTTTCTTGAAATAAACGACGGAAGCAGTTTTAATAGTCTGCAAGTTGTTTTTGAGGATGAGAAGGTCCGGAATTTCAAAGAGGTATGCAAATTAAATGCGGGTGCCGCCGTTGTTGTTAAAGGCAAGCTGCTTTTAACGCCGGACGCGGCGCAGCCTTTTGAGATAAACGCAACTTCAATAGAAGTTGAGGGAGCGTCTCTCCCTGACTATCCTTTGCAGAAAAAACGGCATACACTTGAATATTTGAGGACAATTGGGCACCTTCGCCCAAGGGCAAATATTTATAATGCGGCATTTAGAGTTCGCTCTGCTGTTTCCTTTGCTATTCACAGCTTTTTTAGGGAAAATGAGTTTATATATGCCCACACTCCGATTATTTCTTGCAGTGACTGTGAGGGGGCGGGAGAGATGTTCAAGGTAACCTCTTTAGACCTTAACGATATACCTAAGACTGATGACGGGAAAGTAGATTTTTCTAAAGACTTTTTCGGAAAATCGGCATATCTTACCGTTTCGGGTCAGCTTCAAGGTGAAGTTATGGCGCAGGCTTTCGGTAAAATATATACATTCGGTCCCACATTTAGAGCAGAAAAATCATATACCCAGCGCCACGCGGCGGAGTTTTGGATGATAGAGCCTGAGATTGCCTTTGCCGACTTAAATGATAATATGGAGCTTGCCGAGGCGATGATAAAATATATCATAATATATGTGTTAGATAACTGTGCGGCAGAGCTTGAGTTTTTGAATAAATTTGTGGATACGGGACTTCTTGAAAGACTTAATGCCGTCGTTTCATCAGATTTTTCAAGAGTTTCATATACAGATGCCGTAGAAATGCTGAAAAAGCATAATGATGAATTTGAAAACAAAGTATATTGGGGCTGTGACCTAAAGACAGAGCATGAAAGATATTTAACAGAAAAGCTTTACAAGCGTCCCGTTTTCGTAACGGATTACCCGAAAGAAATAAAAGCTTTTTATATGCGCCTTAATGATGACGGAAAAACAGTGGCGGCTATGGATTTGCTCGTTATGGGAATAGGCGAAATAATAGGCGGCAGCCAGAGAGAGGAAAGGCTCGATATTCTTGAAAAGCGTATTGCAGAAACGGGACTTCATAAAGAGGATTATTGGTGGTACCTTGATTTAAGACGCTACGGCGGCACGAAGCATTCGGGATTTGGGCTTGGTTTTGAAAGGCTCGTTATGTATATTACGGGTATATCAAATATACGGGATGTGCTTTTATTCCCAAGAACGACAGGCTTTGCGGATTTTTAGCCTATATATTTATTAAAAAAAGCATTAGTTACAAAGACTTACTGAGGGGTTTATTTATGAATTTATACCGTGAAATGGAAAGAGCGGCACTGCTTGAGGAATACAGTCGTGAGCGTGCAAGATTTGAGCGTTTTGCTGCACAAAAGCTGAGAATTGATATGTCAAGGGGAAAGCCGGGGGATGACCAGCTATATCTTTCAACGAGCATATTGAATACTGTAACCGACGAAACGGGTTATTTGACCGAGGAGGGATTTGATTGCCGCAATTACGGCACTCTTACGGGACTTTCTGAATGCAAGCGCCTTTTTGCGGAAATCTTAGAGCTTCATACTGATAATATAATCGTAGGCGGCAACTCAAGTTTGCAGCTTATGTTTGATTACATTACACAATGTTTAACTAAAGGTGTATCAAGCTGCCCTGCTTGGAGCAAACAGGGGAAAATAAGGTTCCTTTGCCCTGCGCCGGGGTACGACCGTCATTTTGCAATTTGCGAATATTACGGCATAGATATGATTAATATAGATATGAACGCTGACGGTCCGGATGTTAAAATGATTGAAGAATATGTTAAAGACGAAAGCGTGAAAGGTATGTTCTGCGTACCGAAATACTCAAATCCGCAAGGCATAACATATTCTAACGAGGTTGTAAAAAGAATAGCAGCACTAAAACCTGCCGCAAAGGATTTTAGAATTATATGGGATGATGCGTACTGTGTTCATGATTTTACGGATAATCCCGATAAGCTGTTGAGTATTTATCCTGAGCTTGTAAAAAACGGCAACGAGGATATGGTTGTTCAGTTTGCCTCAACATCAAAGATGACTTTTCCCGGGGCGGGCGTTGCCGTTATAGGTACTTCTAAAAGGAATATTGAAGAGATATCTAAAAGGCTTTTTTATCAAATAATAAGCTATGATAAAATTAATCAACTGCGCCACGCAAGGTATTTCAAAGATTTAAGCGGGCTTAAAAAGCATATGAAGCTTCATGCGGAAATATTAAAGCCTAAGTTTTCCGTCGTGCTTGATACGCTTGATAAAGAGCTTTCCGGTAAAGGAATTGTGTCATATAATATACCGTCCGGCGGGTACTTTATAAGCCTTGATGTTATAGAGGGCAGTGCTTTAAGAGTGGGCGGGCTGTGCAAGGAGGTAGGATTGAAGCTTACTTCCGTAGGCGCTACATATCCATACGGCATTGACCCGTTTGACAGAAATATAAGAATAGCGCCGACTTACCCGCCGATTGACGAGCTTAAAACGGCGGCGGAAATTCTTTGTGTTTCTGTTAAGCTTGCCTGTCTTGAGGCAATGCTTAACGAGAAGTAAAAAGGAGCTGATACTGTGCAAAGAATAGGGTTTGGATATGATGCACACCGTTTCGCAAAAGGCAGAAAGCTAATTATAGGCGGAGCGGATATACCGTTTGAATTTGGGCTTTTCGGTCATTCCGATGCAGATGTTTTGCTTCACGCCATAGCTGACAGTATGTTAGGCGCGGCGGCTTTAGGTGATATCGGTAAACTATTTCCCGATACGGACGAAAAATATAAAGATATCAGTAGTCTGACTTTACTAAAAAAGACAGCAGAGCTTATTTCCGAAAACGGTTATAGCATCACAAATATTGATGCTACAATCGTTGCCGAAACGCCTCGGATGTGCCCATTTATAGATGAAATGCGCCGCAATATTTCAGATGCTCTTTTATGCGGTACAGACAGAATAAGTATAAAAGCTACCACAGAGGAAGGCATGGGCTTTACGGGCAAAAAAGAGGGTATAGCAGCTTATTCAATTTGTCTTTTAGAAAAATAGTTTCAAAAACATTTTTCCGTATACTCGCATATTATAATAAAAAAAGTGGTGCTGTATATGGAAAAAGTTGCCGTAAAAG
>JAAZGX010000076.1 GCA_012511005.1 Clostridiales bacterium | reverse complement strand
TATATGGTTGCCGCGCTTTTTATCGTATTCTATGTCTCTATTTATCGGTATACACTCCGATTCACCGCTTAAAGGATCGTTTAGAAAGATTGTATACTGCTTGTTTTTTGTAAGCCCGCAGCGGATATGTAAAGTAAGGTAGGACGCCGTTTCATCTCCTTTACTCTCTGCCCGAACACAGAGAAGAAAACCGTACCGCAGGTATTTAGGTCTTCCTGCCTCGTACAGATATCCGTTTACCGCCTTTTGATACACAAGAGTTTTGTTCTCTTTAACCTTGATAAGCTTTTTCGCAAAGCGCCGGAAAAGCAAAGAGGTTATAAACAGCCAAAACAAATTCATTATCGCGAACAAAGCCGCGACTGCTGTAAAAAATTTGAGTATATGTTTTATGCTTATATCATTGATAAACACTTTTAGGCCTGTCAGAATATCTCCCAACCCGTTTAAGCCCCAAAGCTCTTTAGCCGCGTCCATCTGATTTTTTATGGCATCATAATTTTCTTTGACCAATTTTTCGGCTTTCTCATTATATTCCGTGTTGTTAGGATCACTGGGCAGATAATTTACATTTTCATCGATATAAATCTGCATGAAAGAAATGGCGTGTGAATAATCGTTTATTAAAAGACCGTATTTATAGTCGCCCGTAAACCGAGGCCAGATATATAAGATTATATTGAGACCAGTGTCGCCGATAAGCTTACCGTTTTTGTCAGTTTCCATTCCATAAGGCTCTCCCACCATAAGAAACCCTTCATAAGATAAATATGGGACTTTATCTATCAGATAATTGTATTCACCGATTTTTTTTGTATACATAACATCAAAGGGCGACTCTTTCTTATCAACCTTGCTGCAATAACCGTAAAACGGAAGTCCTTTGCTGATGAACCAAAATAAATTTATACCCGCAAATACAACTAAAATTGTCAATGCGAGCACCGTCAGTTTTTTAGAAGCCTTCATGTTTTTAAGTTTTTTCATTAGGCATTTTCCTCAGGTACTCAGATTTTTTGTATATCGTATCATTAAATAAATATTCCTCTGTAAATTAAATATTCCATGTATCCTTTTATTAAATTAAGCATTACATACCCAAAATTCTACAAGAGTATTAAAACATATAAAGGAATCGGCATATTGAAGTATAACTTTAAAATATACACAAACCATAGTTAAATTATCCAAATATAACAATTATTGTGTCAAATAAATTGTATGTCATAGATCATTAATTGTCAAGAATAAATCGAGACATTATAATAAGCAAAAATTAAATTTAGTTTTAATATTAACAGAATGTAAATGTATCTCATTATATAAAAAAATGGGCAGAATCCGTACTATCAAACATACACGCTTCCGCCCATTTTAATTATAGTTACTGATACTCAGCGGCTCTTCTTTTTTTCTTGATAACTGAGTAGATGATAAGGGTGATAACGATTATGACCGCTAAGGCAAGACCGATATAAACGCCGTAGTTATTGCTGCCTTCAATTTTAAGCTCGCTCCAAAGATTTGTCATAAGCGTTTGTGTTTCAGTGTCAAGTTTTGTAAACATCTGTGTTTTATAGTCATCTATATTAGGCGGATAAAGAATTTCATTGCCTTTTAGCTCATAGTCGTCAGAAGATAAAACTGTTTTGTTAGGGGAGGCATAGCAAATAAAGTTTGCGTTAGCAACGGCAATATCTGTTTGAAGCATAAAGTTTATATAAAGCTCTGCCGCCTCTTTGTTTTTTGCGCCCTTTGGTATACACATAGAGTCAACAAAAAAGTTTGTGCCCTCTTTAGGGTAAACGAAAGCAAGGTCCGGGTTTACCTCAACCATTGAAAGGTAGTCGCCCGCATAGTAGGGGGCTATTGCGTAATCTCCGCCCTCCATTTTATTAAAGATTTCGTCCATTACATATGAGCTGACAAGCGGTTTTTGAGTTTTCAGAAGCTCTGCCGCTGCTTCCCAATCACTTTTATTGTTTGAGTTTACATCTTGCCCAAGTATAAATTGAGGGATAGCAAAAGCGTCACGCGGGTTATCAAACATTAGTATTTTGCCTGAATATTTTTCATTCCACATATCGTTCCAGCTCGTAAGCTTTTCTTCAACAATTTTTGTATTATAAATAAGCCCCGTCATACCTACTGTATAGGGTACGGAATATTTATTCTCTTTATCAAAGAAAAGGTCTTTATACTCATCTAAAATATACGAGTAATTCGGAATATTCGTAAAATCAAGCGGCAAAAGCATATCCTCATGAATAAGTCTGTCTATCATATAGTCAGACGGAATAATTACATCATAATTAGCACCTCCGCCAACGAGCTTATTATACATATTTTCGTTGCTTACAAAATTTGTGTAGTTTACGGTTATACCGTACTTCTCCTTAAACTTAGCATTTACATCAATAGAACCGTCCGTACCATCTGAAATATACTCTCCCCAGTTAAACACATTGATTGTTGTGCCTTTAAGGTGAGAATAGTCTTTCGTTTCAGGTGCGGCGCTTACCGGTAAAATGACGGCTGAAGCTAAAACAACTAAAACGAAAACAAGGCAAATAAGTTTTTTCATAATAAAAACCCCTTTCATATTGAGCTATATTTGTTTAATGCTTTTCTT
>JAAZGX010000075.1 GCA_012511005.1 Clostridiales bacterium | reverse complement strand
ATGTGGAAAAAGAAACGCAACGAAAAAGCGCGCTTGCTATTGATTATATAACTAAAGAGATTTTACCGCTTGATAAAAGACTGAAGCTTAGAGGACTTGGACTTATTTTAGGTATAGATATGACTGAGCTTGGCGGCGATAGTGCATCGTTAGCCGTTATGAAGGACTGCTTTGAAAAAGGGCTAATTGCAGAGCGCGCAGGCCGTGACAACGCGGTATTTAAGATAATGCCCGCCCTTACTATTGAGGACGACAAGCTGCTTTATGGTCTTGGCATTGTAAAAGACTGTATAAAAAACTATTTAGCAAATAAAGAGGTAAAATGAACAAGATAAAATATCTATTGCGCGTGCTGACGGGCGTTAGCTTTAAGAAAATGTTTACTGTTATTAATAAAGTTCATGAGAAGTCGGGAAAAAATAAAGTCTTATTATTTTTTGATATTCTTTTATGCATTCCGCTTTACGGCGCGGGGTATTATGATTATCTAATCTTCGCCTTTTATGATATGAACCACAAGCAAAGGAAAACTTATGTCACAAGGATGAAAAACAAAAGGCTCATAACCGCCCTTAACAATAAAGAGCATTCACACCTGTTTGAGCATAAGGGGGAGTTTATAAAATTATTCGCGGATTTTCTCGGTCGTGAAGTCCTTGATATTAAAGACCTTTCGTTTGAACAGTTTGAGCGCTTCATAGCGGATAAAGACATCATTTTCGCAAAGCCCTACATAGGTGAAAGCGGCGCCGGCATTGAAAAACTCCATAAGAGTGATTTTAAGACTATAGAAGATATGTTCCATTATATCACGGACGGTAAATTCGGTTTAGTCGAGGAGTTTATAGTTCAGCACAGCGCGCTTTCGGCAGTTTACCCGCATTCCGTAAACACATACCGTATAGTTACGCTCGTAACAGACGACGGTGTGCCTCACTGTGTGTACGCTACCGCAAAGTTCGGCGGCGGCGGCAAGTTTGTGGACAATCTTGATAACGGCGGCGTTTGCTGCCCTATTGACAGGGAAACGGGCAAAATTGAAGGCTGCGGTCATACCTCGCGGCTTGTACCCTTTGATGCTCACCCTGATACTAAAGTAAAGCTTTACGGGTATCAGCTCCCCTTTGTTAAAGAAGCGGTACAGTTAGCCCTTAAAGCCGCTTTGATGGTAGATGATATGCGTTATATCGGCTGGGATGTATATGTCAATGAAAGAGGACCGGGAATAGTTGAAGGAAACGATTATCCCGGCTACGATTTCTGGCAGCTCCCTGAGCATACTCCCGATAAAACGGGACTTTGGCCTTACTATAAAAGAATGGTTAAAAATCTATAATAAAACTAAGGCTGTGTTTAATAATACAGTCTTTTTTTATCCCTTTTGTCATATAAAATAGTACACTATTTTATATAAGGGTGAAACGGTTGAGATTTCTGGCAATAAAAATAAAAAATATCCATACTCTTTTAGCGCTTTTTGTATTAACAGCTCTATTAGTTTTGACGGTTGTGACGCTGTCTTTAACTACAGTAAAACAAAATAAACCCGTATCAAACCAAGCAGATATTTACAGAACACGCAGCGATTTATTAATAGCGGCTATGGATTTTGTGGGTGTCTGTTCTGCTTATGACGCCGTAAATGTATGGTCAAACGCAGTTGTAATGAGAAGCGGCGCTATGCAATACTCTGTTATGACAAAACAGCTTAAAAATACATATCAAAAACAGCTCGAAAACACATTTCCGAACTGGGTTACAGGCGTATCAAGCCCATGGATTAGCGGTTATAAAATAACAGGTATAGACAAGACAGACAATCTCACTATAATATATTCCCTCTTATTTTCTGCCAAAACCTCAACGGGACCCGCCGGGGAATATACCGCCGTGTTAACCGTCAAAAAAGAGGGGAATTTTTATCAAATCTCAAATATCTATACAGATGAAGGGCTTTATATTTATACGGGATTTGTACCGTAAAGCTTCAATTTCCTATTCATACCACAAAACGATGATATTATCATTAATTTGTGACGCGTCAAATCTATAATGCCCTGTTACATCCCCTCTTTTCAAATAGTCCTCTTCCCTTTTAGGCTGACCGCCGTTATGAATAATATAGGCGATACCTTTCCTGTTTCTTTTATCAGACACTATACCAATATGCCTGTCATTTCCGAATATCACTATATCGCCCGGCTGCCACTCTTCGATTTTATTAATATCAAGTGTCAGCTTTTCTGCATACTCTTCAAAAAAGACTCTTAGGTTCCCTACCCTTCTAAAATCGATATTGCGGTCACGAACCGTAATTTCGCCGTATGAATCAGGGCGATTTTTAATATCATTGTCAACCATATCCCGTAAGCAATAACCGGCATTCTTAAATGCGCGCCAAACAACATCCGTACAAACTCCGATATTTTTCGGCGGATAACCGCCGCCGCCGTAGTATCTGCCGTCATATACAGGGCGGTTTTGAGCGTCTGTTTTTGCGCCAATCAATATATCGGTATAATCGTCCGTACCGTTCTCATTTAAGTCCTTTGTGCTTTGTAAAACCTGTATATCAAAATCCTTTGCATAATACGCTTTGCCGGGTATCAGGTTGAAATAATAAAAGATGTATACGAGCGCGGCGATAAGCGTTAAGGCTGTTATTAATAAAAACCTTAAAATTCTTGATTTTCTTTTAGCATAATCGGGGTTTGGTTCAGGAAATTCAGGCATTGACATAAGGCGGCACCTCCAACACCATAATATGAAAAACAGGACAAGATGTGCTATATTTTTAATAAAAACTCCCGCCAATAATCCTTTTCAAATGAGAAAAAGAGGCGTTATGAACGATATTTCCTTTTTTATAAGGCATATGGGGTTTTTATTGCGCAAAAATTGTAACTGAAATCACTGTCTCCTTTACATTTGACAGATGTACTGTCAGCTTTTTATAAGCGCTGTTTTCTTCAGTATTTTGCCGTGCCTTGGATTGCGGCAAAGGGATAGCGTCCATAACGGTGAATGTACCTTCGCTGCCCTTATTGAGCGTAACGGTAATTGTCTTGCCGTCTTTTCGCAGCGTTGCGCTTTTACCGTCTGAGGCAACTTCAATTTCAGCCTTAGTGTGTGCGAACCAATAGATTTCACTCGCTTTTTTACATTTGACAGTATCTGTAATACGAATACCCGCGTAAGACGGCAGCATTTGAAATTCCCGTATAACTGATTTTACACTGCTGCGCAAGTACGCTTGCGTCATATCCAGTACAGCGGTATCATCATTAAAGGATGAAAACACCGCGCGCGCATATGGATATTGATCTTCCGAGGCATTCGCAGGGTTGATAACAAGCGTGTTATGCCCCTCTGCCCGTTTGCGGTACTTCTTCCAGCGGCCTCCGCCGACAATGCCCGTAAAGTAGCCGGGTCCATTGTAGTCACTTTTGCCTAAATCCTCAAACCAACACACGCCCTGACTTTCAAAAACAAAGGAACCAATATCTAAATCACCGTGATTTGTGTAATTATAACCGCCTTTTATTCCTGCGAAGGTTGCCGCCCGGTCACAGTAGGCGCTGCGCATTAAAACAAATTCCTGACTTTCATCGGATTTCAAATGAACTGAAGCTTCAAGGTCTAACTGCTTTGCATCGCTTTTTAATTCCGGCTCACACCACAAAGCGCCGAGCGCCAATTCCTTTGCTTGTTCCGAGGCGAAGGTCTGAATACCCGTAGGCGGGTCATCACAGGGGCGAATGTGAGTATCTTTATAT
>JAAZGX010000074.1 GCA_012511005.1 Clostridiales bacterium | reverse complement strand
TATAGCGGAAAAATAACCAACAATTGTAATAGGAAGCACCGCAAGAAGGTATCTAATACCTGTGTTAAGGTCAATAGCCGCCGCCTCGCTGCCTAAAAGCCCTGTTTGGTTTAGTAAAAGTATTGTTGTAAGAAACCCGTAAAGTCCCTGTGTTCCCGGCAGAGCCTGAAGAATAAGCACTTTACTGAATTTTGACGGGTCTTCGGAAATCAGCCCTGATGCTGCTTGTCCCACAAGCCCTATTCCCCTTGCGGAGCCGAGCCCCGGAAAGACAACGGAAATCGCCGCGGCAAAAAACACTAAAACTACGCCGCCCCACTGCACAAACATATCCAACATTAATAATCCTCCTTAAATCTGAAAAACTGTGTATTTATTTCTAAGGGTTTTAAGGCTCTGCCTCCGCCCTCATAAAACTTAGGATAAAACTCAACGAATTGAAGTCTTAAAGCGTGAACATATGAGCCGATAATGTTAATCATAAAGTTTGCGGTATGCCCTATTATAAAGACAAATACGAGCATTACTATTCTCGCAAAAACATTATCAACCATAACGCCGAGCATATTTATAACGCTTGCTATTACTCCTGTGGAAAGCCCTAAGGCTAAAAGCCTTGAATAGGAAAGCACATCACCTAAATAACCCGCTAATACATTATACAGCCCATAAAACCCACCGCCGATTTTGCCAACAATACTTTTACTGTCCCTACCTGCCGTTAATACTACGAGTAATGCGCCTACCCCAATAAAATAAGGGGCGATACTTTTAAGACTGTCCGGAACATCTACGAATAAACCGCCGAAATAAGGGGCCGCTCCTAAGACTAACACATATGTGGGTATCGTTTCAGAGAATGCTCCGAATTTGTCTTTACTCTTCCAAAGTGCATAACCTTTTATTGCATATCCTGTAAACAGGTGAACAAGACCAAAACCGAAACACCAAACCATTACACCCAAAAGGTTGTCAAGCGGGTCCACCCACAAATATAGCCGAGTTGGCGGCAGGTTAAAAAAGCTTTCTCTTACAACATTTATAATGTCACCGAACCAACTCCCGTATAAAGTGCCCCATATTACGGTAGAAACGCCGCACCAGAAAAACATTTTTAATGATTTCCTTAGCTTTGGCTCAACATTAAACTTTTTAAGAACCAATGCTATAACTATAACCATTAACATACCATAGCCAGCGTCAGACAGCATCGCACCGAAAAAGAAATAGTAAAAAAAAGCGGTAAATGCCGTTGGGTCAACATCACTTTTAGCGGGCATTGAATACATACCCACTAAATTTTCGGCAGGGCTGAAAAACGCTTTATTTTTCAGTAAAACGGGTACATCATCGTCCTCTTTTGGCTCATATATCGAAATGGCGGCAAAGAAGCTGTTTTCAAGTTCTTGTTTCAGCTTTAATGCGACATTTTGCTCTGCATATCCCGTTATTACGATAACATTGTCCGTCATACCAAGGTCTTTAATAGCTTCATATTTTTCTTTTCTTATCATCAAGTAATCTATTAAAAACTTTATATCGTCCCGTTTATTTGCAAATCCTTTGATTTTTTCAGTATATTCGGCACTTTCTTTTTCTAATCGTTTTATTTCATTTAGCAGCCTTTCAGCTTTTTCTGACGGCAAATGCCTTGTGGGATTTGCGGGACGCGTAAAATTAAGGTTTCTGAGCGCCGTTTCAATTTCTGCTTCACAAGAATTATGGGATAAGATTACGGCTCTTGTTACAGACTTGTCCGAGTAAAGTATAAAAACCTCAAACTCTTGTGCTTTCGGCGCATATTTATTTATATCTTCAATAAGCGTTTCTTTATCGTATTCTCTCGGAATTGCGCCTATAAAGACACTTTGCCCCCCGATTTTAGTCGTATTCGTCGGTATATCACAAATGAGCCAAGGCTTTAATAAGTCATATGCCGTTTGATTTCTTGCTATTTCGGCTTTATTGTCCGCCTGTTTCTTAACTGCAGAGTTTATATCATAGCAAGCGGCTAAAATATTATCAGTTTCTGCTGTACGAGTTTTATAATCATCTTCAGAAAGCTCTGTTCTGCCTGAAAGCATATCAGTAACAGACTGCTTCTTTGTTGAATACTTAGCTAAAACACGATTTGCCTCATTTGCGGCATTTAAGTATTTGTCAAATTGAGAAAGAGTGCCCGAAGTGTCAACATGAGAAAGCCCCTCTTTTTCTATTTTTAACAGCTCAACTGTTCCTGTGCGCTGAATAAAATCAACTATCCCCTGTCCGTCAGACAGAGGCGTTATAATTTCGATTTTTGAGATTTTGAGCTTCGCCATTTTTTATTTTCCCCTGTTATAAATCAACTTTTACAGCTTCTTTAATAAGCTTTCCGATAACCTCACTGCGTCTTTTATCCGTCACAGTTTTAAGCCTTTCTATTTCAGCATCGGCGCGCCTTTTAGCATCAAGCTGTGCAAAGTTCGCCCTTTGGGTAATACTTTCATCTATAACAGAAAGTTCAGCTTTCGCGTTTTCCGCCATGTTTGACCTTATGCTTTCCGCCTGCTCTTTAGCTGTTGTTAAAATGCTTTCCGCTTCAACATTGGCACCGTCAATTATCTCCTGTGCTTTCTGCTCTGCATCTAAAACCTTTTGCAGCATTTCGGCAACCATAACCTCACTCCATCATATTAATATACTTACTTATACTACCACAATTAGTAGTATTAATCAACATTATATATTAAACTTTTCTGCGTAAATGTGATTTTCATTATAAGCTAAAACCACTACAAGTATAAATTGTTAATAATAGACTTTGAGCGTTTTAATTTCAAACGGTTTAAAAATTAGCTCACATGATGCTATATTAAGCTTTTCGCCGATAGGTTCTTCAAGCATATTTGCGATAAAAGCCTTTTTAGCTGAATTTGAAAACGCCAATTTTGTATTTACATATGCTCCCTCACACTCATAAAGACGAGCTATAAACGCCTTTTCGTTATCCTCGCACGGCTTTATTGACTCCACTATAATATTATCAAGTTCCGGTAAAATAAGCGCTTCCGCCTTATATACTCCGTCTGTCACTACGGCGGGAATGTTAAGCTCGTACGCGGGTTTTGTAACGGTTTTTGCGCTAAAGTCACCCTCGTGCGGTAAAAATGCATATACAGAGCGGTGCCTGCCATGGTCTCCCGTAAAGTCCGGTCTTGTACCGCCCTTGTGAAGCGAAAGCCTTATGCTTCCGCCTTCAACGCTGACGGCATATTTGCAATCGTTAAGAAGTGTTACTCCGAAACGCGACTCTGAAATATCGGTATACTTATGGTTTAGCACTTCAAACTTTGCTTTTTCAATGCTTGTGTTTCTCGTTGTCGGTCGCCTTGTATAACCAAATTGAACTTCACAGCGGGCAAACTCCTGCATTATAGCAGTATCAAACACAGTTTTCATAAAGCGGTGGTCATCCTGCCAGTCCATAACAGTATCAAAACGCACTTGTTTACTGTTTGAAAAGAAAATCATATCCTGTGTTACGGACGATTTTTCAGTAACCTTGTACTTACTGCGAATAATAAGAGCGGCACTGCCGTTTGATACTATTTCTCTTGATAAAAGTGCGGCGCAGTCCATAAATTTCGTTTCAATATCAGCGTCCACATCCCAACTGTCCCAAGCTGTCGGCAAATCCTCTGCAACAACAAAAGTGTTAAACGGCAAGCCGTTTACAAGCTCCCTATTTACAGAAAGGTCAATAAACGAGGATATATAGCCCCTATCGTCAAATTTTACTTTTGCGAATTCTGTCGTAAGCTCGTTGTCTTTTAGCTTAAACGGGCTTTGATTATTATTTTTTAAATCATTTGATTTACATTTTACAAGCCCAAAAGAAATTGATGAAAATGCCGGAATGGTTAAGCCTGTTACAATAACACAATGCTCCCCGTCAAGATTTTCATACGCTTGCTGACTGTAATCACAGTCAAGCGCATACCCTTTTGGCACTTTCGCTATTACAGGGTCATTTCTATCAAACGACAGCGTATTTGTAAATGTAACTGCCGCCTCGCTGCCTTTTGCATATAGCGAGACGAGTTCGCCCGTTCGTTTTATTATATGAGAAGTCTGCTCTCTGCTTTCTTTATGCGCTCTTGGGATACAAGTTCCCGGCAGAATATCGTGGAATTGGTTTAAGAGCATTAACTCCCAAAGCGGCTTTGTTTCAGTGCTTTCGGCAGGTACGCCCGACTTTACGGCTTTATCTACAACAAAGAATTCAAGGTCACGAAGCCCTAACTCCGCTTTACGGTTATTGCGTTTAATCTCATGTTGGTTTGTAAGCGTTCCCCTGTGAAGCTCTAAATAAAGCTCTCCTTTATAAACATTTGGATTTACTGAAGTTTCTTCAAGCTCTTTCATAAAGTCGCCTACGAGCGTATACTCTGTTTTTGGGCAACCGTTTAAGTCTTTTAACCTTTTTGCAGCCTCAATCTGCTCAAATTGCGGTCCGCCGCCGCCGTCACCATAGCCAAAGGCTATAAGCAGCTTATCATTAACGGTTTTCTCTTTTATTCCAACGCCCCTGCCCTCGTCATAAACCTGAGAATAAATCCTGTCAGCAGTAGGCGGCATATGCGTTCTGTTAAAGTGTGTAAATACACGGGTACCGTCTAACCCCTGCCACCAAAATGTATCATACGGGAATATATTAGTATCATTCCAGCCGATTTTCGTCGTTAAAAAATAGTCTACACCGCAGCTTTTCATAATCTGCGGAATTGCGGCGCTGTAACCGAAAGTATCAGGCAACCAAAAGCAGTTGGAAGTATAGCCGAAATACTCTCTCGTAAAACGCTGTCCCCAAAGGAATTGACGCACCAAAGATTCACCCGATGTTACATTACAGTCGCACTCAACCCATACGCCGCCGTTAGGCTCATATCTATTTTGCTTTACTGCTTCTTGTATGCGCCTGAATAAATCTGGATAATGCTCGCGAATGAAATTACCATGGCAAGCAGAGCTTTGAATAAAGTTGTATTGCGGATATTGCTGCATAAGGCTTATTTGATTAGCATATGTACGGGCGCATTTTTTAATGGTTTCGCCAACATGCCAAAGCCACGCCGTATCCATATGGGAATGCCCTATAACATAGGCTTTAGGTGCTTCGGGACCGTTTTTAACGCTTAGTGCTTTTTTTAATATCGGACTTGTTTTCCTAAGCGCTAAAAGGAATGTTTCTCTGTCAACATCGTCATATGAATAATAAACATTATTATGTATTTCATAAAGTGTATTTATAAGCTCCGCTTTTCTAAAAGAGGTGTTAGGCAGCACACTTTCAAGCAAAACGAGAGCTTCAAGGTCAAAATAATATTCCTCTACCTCATAGTTCTTTACACAAATATCAAAAGAATTATAAGAATAATCGTATTCAAGAATTGGCTCATTCTCAAGCGGCAGGCAGCCTTTATAGGAATGCCCCGCATAATACTCAACCGCTATATCAATAACTTGTCCCTCTTTGGCGTTTTGCACAAGTAAGTCACAGTAATGATTTCCATGACCTGTGAACACTATTTTTGAACAGAATGTACCAAAAGGCACACCGTCAACCCATAGCATAGCCTCATAGCCGCCAACTTTCGGCATAAGAAACAAATCCTTGCCGGAAAGCTCTTTTGGCACTGTAAAAGAGGATTTAAACCAACAGTAATGGCTTTCCCCGCCCCATTTAAAACCACTTGATATGGGATTAAAGAGTGTATGTTCAGGTATTTTATGATGTTCATCTGTCGTTTCAAAAGCTACTACATCTTTTAGCTCTCCGACTTTTTCAAATATGTGCGGCTCAAGAGTAGTAAGAAATCTTGAAACCTTTGATAACATTCTTTCAATTTGCTTTTCGTTAAGCATAATACACTTCCTTTTCGCATTTTTAGTTAAAAGAAAAAGGCTTTTGCCAACCTTAATAAGATTGGCAAAAGCTTATATTAAAAAT
>JAAZGX010000073.1 GCA_012511005.1 Clostridiales bacterium | reverse complement strand
TCGGCGGCGGGTGTGATATTTATAATCCGAAAGCGCAAAGAGCGGCTATGGGCTCACTTTTGCGTTTTCCTGTTATAAATACTGATAATCTTCCCCGCCTTTTTACCCTTTTAGCAGAAAAAGGGATGAAAACTTTTGCCGCTGTGTTAGATGACGATGCCGTCAGCATAAAGAATACAGATTTTACAGGTGCCTCTATATGTGCCGTTGGCAATGAGGGCGCGGGACTTAAAGCAGAAACGGTAAACGCAATACAGAAAAAGATTACTATTTCTATGAAAGGCGCCGCAGAATCATTAAACGCCAATGCCGCGGCAGCAGTTATAATGTGGGAAATGATGAGATGAACAGTTGCCCTCTTGAATATTGGATGTGGCTTCAAAACGCTTTAGGCGCGGGAGCTGCTACTGATGAAATCCTTTCATATTTTGAAAACGCTAAGACAATGTATGAGGCGGGCGAGTATGAATGGCGGCTTTCGGGTATATTTACCGCATCTAAAATAGAGAGATTGAAACAGCGTTCCCCTAAAGATTTTCTACAATCAGTTGATGAATGCCGCGGTAAAGGAATAAAGATTTTAACACCGGACAATGAAAAATATCCAAAACAGTACAAATCTTTAACAGATATGCCCTTAGTTCTTTATGTGGCGGGCGACGAAAGCTCCCTTTTAGACCATATTCATATTGCGATAGTAGGCACAAGAAAGGCAAGCGCATACGGCATGGAGGTTACCCAAAGGATGAGTTTTTCTCTTGCTAAAGCGGGAGTGACTATTGTCAGCGGAGGCGCACTTGGTATAGACAGCGAGGCGCACAAAGGCGCTATGCTTGCAAAGGGAAGAACTGTTTGTGTATTAGGCTGCGGTCTTTGCTGTGATTATCTTAAAGCCAATGCCGCGCTAAGACGCGCGATTACCCGTTTTGGAGCAGTAATAAGCGAATACCCGATTTTTGCTCCTGCATCAAGGATTACATTTCCAATAAGAAACCGCCTTATTTCGGGGCTTTCACTCGGCGTTGTTATTGTTGAGGCAGGTGAGAAAAGCGGCTCTCTTATAACGGCAAGGGTGGCAGCGGAGCAGGGGAGAGATGTATTTGCCGTACCGGGCGACATATTACGCTCGTCTTTTACCGGTACAAATATGCTTATAAAAGACGGAGTTAAGGCCGTCTTTACCCCATCTGATGTTCTGTCGGAATACAGCTATGAATACGGTGAGTATCTGAACACAGAGGGTATAGATGAATTCTTTTCATCCGCTAAATATAATAATTATCAAGAGAAAGAGAACAGCGCCTCTAAAGTAAAATCACCGAAGAAAAGCGTTGTGCTTCCGCAAACCGCAAGCGAAAACGCGAAGTGTGTTTTTGCGATTTTATCCGTAAATGCTATACATATTGATGAAATTTCCGAAAAAGCTTCTATTGATATTCAAAAAACATTATGCGCTTTAACGGAGCTTGAAATGTACGGATGCGCCCGTCAAATTGAGGGCAAAAGATATATTATTAATAAGTAAAACAACGGTTATAAAAACCATTGATATATAGAAAGGATACGGTATATGTCAAAATTAGTTATTGTTGAGTCGCCGACTAAAGCGTCAACCATTAAAAAATATC
>JAAZGX010000001.1 GCA_012511005.1 Clostridiales bacterium | reverse complement strand
GGGAAGGATGTTTCCTGCATTTCCATTACAAGAAGTGTTCTGTCAATTCCAAGTCCAAATCCAGAAGCAGGTGTGGGGTTAGAGCCAAGCTCTTCAAGAAGCCCGTCATATCTGCCGCCGCCGCCGCAAACGAGCCCCTTTGTTTTTTCGTATGTTGAAACGAATTCAAAAACTGTTCGTGTGTAATAATCAAGCCCTCTTACGATATGAGGGTTTACTGTGTATCTAATTTCCGTATAATCAAGACATTCCTTTACCTTAGAAAAATGCTCGCTGCATTCACTGCAAAGATAGTTGAGAGCTACGGGAGCTGTGGCGGCAATACTGCTGCAAATCGGACTTTTACAGTCAAGAATTCTTAAAGGATTTCTCGAAAGTCTGCTAAGACATGTTTCGCAAAGGCTGTCCTTATGTGAAGCGAAATAATCATATAAAGCCTTTTGATACTCTTTTCTGCATTCGGGGCAGCCTAAAGAGTTTATTTCAAGCTGCAAATCGGTTATTCCCAAATCATTAAAAAATACAGAGGCAAGCGTTATTACCTCCGCATCCGCAAAAGGAGAGGCAGAGCCAAAGCACTCCACACCGAATTGACGGAATTCCCTCCATCTGCCGGACTGAGGTTTTTCATAGCGATAGCACGATGCCAAATAAAATATTTTTTGCGGCATAGCTTCGTTGAAAAGCCCATGCTCCAAAAAAGCACGCGCCGCACCTGCCGTACCCTCCGGTCTTAGTGTAACAGAGCGACCGCCTTTATCGTTAAATGTATACATTTCTTTTTGAACGACATCAGTCGTGTCCCCGACGCCGCGGCTAAAAAGCTCCGTATGCTCAAAAACCGGAGTACGCATTTCATAATATCCAAATCTTTCGGCAACGGAAACAGCCGTCTGTTCTATATACCGCAGCTTGTGAATTTCATCGGGTAAAAAGTCCTTTGTTCCTTTAATGGCATTTGTCAATTGAAGCATTTTGTGTGTCCTTTCGTAGTGCCTTGCAGTTAAAATAAAATAAGGGCGGTTTCCCGCCCGTTTGTTTATAATACGGACGATTTTTTAGGATTGACTATGTCACGCCAATCAAGGTCGCCTCTTTCAAGTCCGTGTATGAGAGATTCAGCAGTCGCAATATTCGTAGCGACAGGGATATTATGAACATCACATAACCTTAAAAGGTCTGCCTCGTCAGGCTCTTCGGGCTTTGGGTTGAGAGGGTCTCTGAATATAAGGAGTAAATCTATTTCGTTGCAGGCTATTCTTGCGGCAATCTGTTGGTCGCCGCCTTGCTCCCCGCTTAGATATTTTTCTATTTCAAGCCCTGCCGCATCGGAAATAAGCCTGCCCGTCGTTCCCGTGGCGGAAAGCGAGTGCTTGCTCAATATTCCGCAGTAGGCTATGCAAAATTGAGTCATTAATTCTTTTTTAGAGTCATGAGCTATTAAAGCGATATTCATACATATTCCCTTCTTGTTTATATGTTAGAAAATTATAACACATTGTATTTTCTTTTTCAAGATTATTCTTTTTAGATTTGCTGTTTGCCTTAAACATAAAATTTAACGCGTATATTCAGTCTTATGTTATTCGTTAAGTGCGGCAAAATTCTTCTTATTTGAATTATATAGATTTTTATAAACCTCATAGTTTTTATCATATACGGATTTTAAGTCTTTATTTGGAGCAAAGGTTTTCTTAACGGGGATTAGGCTTTTAGCGTCAGATATAAGCGGACATAAACCGAGCCCCACAGCTATGACGACGGCGGCGCCCATAGCACCGACATTTTGAGGATTATCAACGGTTTCAACCGTTTTACCCGTACAATCCGCAAGGATTTGGCATGTAAGCTCTGACAGCGCGCCGCCTCCGACAAGGCGAACGATATCCGAAGTTTTTATTTTTTTCTCCTGTGTTTCTAAAAACCAGCGAAGATGATAGCAAACGCCTTCAAGAACAGCGCGGATAAGCTCACTTTTACCAGTTTCAAGCCCAATATTAAAGAATATTCCCCTTGCATTTGGGTCCTCAAATGGGCAGCGGTTCCCGTGAAGCCACGGTGTAAATATTACTCCGCCCGAGCCTGCGGGAATTTTTGAAACGACGGACATCATATAATCATATAGCGTTCTGTGTTCGCACTCATAAGAGTCCGTAACATCTTTCTTTTCAAGGTAAATGCCTATTTCATCAAGCGCTAAATGGTCGCGAACCCATTCAAGGCATTTGCCTGCCGTTTCAAGCTCCGCAAAATAATTGAATTTACCCTCGTCTGCACCGACTATAGCAGCTACCATAGTAGCGGCGTCTACGATACTTTTATCTACAACCGTTGATACCCAACCCGATGTTCCGATATAAATATGAGTGTCCCCCAAAGAGACAGAGCCTGCGCCAACACCGATTAATGAAGCGTCCCCGCCGCCGCCGAATACGGCAGTACCGGATTTTAGACCTAACTGTGATGCAGCCTCTTCAGACAATACACCGGCTTTATCGGTCGATTTTATTACCTTTGGCAGGTGAGCATAATTCACATTAAGCATCCTGCAAATATCTTTGCTAAATCCTTGTTTTCCTTTTCTTATATCATAAAGAAGCGTTGCAAAAGCTGAGTCCTGTGTCATACAGAATTCGCCCGTCATACGGCATATGATGTATTCTTTTACATCGAGCCATTTGTGTACACGGCTAAATAAATCAGGCTCATTTTCCTCTACCCACTTGTATTTCCAAACGGGGTCCTTTACGGACAAAGCCGCGGCGCCCGTTATTTGAAGAGAGCGTAAGAGCTTAAATACATTGGCTCCCGCTACCTTAGGCCCGTGCGCTATTCCCTTTTTTATCTGTTCGCGCGCGCGTTGGTCCATATAACTCATAGCGCGCCTTACAGGAACGCCGTCTTTATCAACAAGAACAAGACCTTGCATTTGAGAGCAAAATGAAATGCCCGCTACATCTGAAACATCAATGTTCGTTTCCTCTAAAACCTTTGCAGTGGTAGAGCATATAGCGTCCCACCATTCATCGGGCTCTTGCTCCGCCCCGCCGTCAGCCAGAACATAAAGGTTATAGCCCTCTGAGGCACCTGCCAATAGATTAACACTTTCAGATAACTCAAAAATACAGGTTTTAACGCCTGTGGTACCTATGTCGTATGTAATAGCATATTGTTTTTTCATTTCTAAAACTCCTTACCATTAAATTATGCAATAAATACTGTGTATAATCAATAGTTTTTTCAATAATAAGGCAATTATTTGCAGTTTTTAATAAAAATATGACAAAAATTCTAAAAAGAATAAAAAAAGACTTGCTTTTTTAATTTTTGATGCTATAATATGTCTACATCGAAAGGAATATGTCCTTTCATTAGTCGGTGTTTATGACAGTGAGGGTCCACCCGTTCCCATACCGAACACGGAAGTTAAGCTCATTAGTGCCGAAAATACTTGGCGGGCAGCCGCCCGGGAAAATAGGACAATGCCGACACTAAACAAATAATCGCCCAATAGGGCGGTTATTTTTTTGCGGTTGTTACAGCGGATTATTAAAATCGATATCACTTTCCTTAAATCTTACGGACATAATGTAAGCGTCTTTATGCTCCGTCGAAAAGTGACCGTATGTCGTTGTTATTATCGTACCGTCTTTTGTGACTTCCACACCGGGATAGGCACAGTCGCCTTTGCCGCCGTGGTCTTTCATTATTCTAAGGCGGTACTCTCCCTCGTTTCCGTTTATTATATCGTCAAATGTGCCAACCCAAGCCACCCAGTCACCTTTAGTGGGAGAAACACGGGTAGTATCACGAAAGCTTATGAACAGCCTGCCGTCAGGCAGGTATTTTGCTGTATGGCGGTCACCCGTCAGTGAAGCGGGCAATTCCTTTAATTCACTCCAGCTTTCGCCGTTATCGTCACTCGTAAGAAGAAACGAATTGAATTTCCTCCCGTTTTCTCTTAGTAAAACGGCAAGCTTTTTTCCATCGGGAGAGCGAATAATAGCAGGCTCACAAATTTGCGCGCCGTTTTTCGGCGCTGATATTACTTTTGGATCGCTCCAAGTCAGCCCACCGTCAGTGGATTTATCCTGATACAGCTTAAATGCGTGAAAAGGGTTTGCTCTGCCGCGAAATGCCTCATAAATAAGTGTCCCATTATCGTCCTCTCGTTCTTCGTTTTCTATCCAATTCTTTCTCTGTTTGCCGTATGTTTTGCCGCCGTTCAGAGAAAAGCTGTGCATATATTTTGTTCTGCGGTCTTTACCCTCGCCTGTGGCATAAACAGAGGTTTTGCAAAAGGCATGGCGGGAGAAAAACCTGCCGTCGTCATGGAACATCGCAATATATTCACCTTTTGCCGTTTCGCATATGTCAGACATAGCAACAACTCCGCCATAGTCGCCAATAGGAGAAAGCTCGCTCCAGCTTTCACCGTCATTTTCGCTTACGCTCATTCTTATCGGATAAAGCCCCGAAAAAAGAATGAGCCTCTTTTTACCCTCTTTGTCCACAACGCGATAAATAGTGGGAACCTCCATAGAGGTCGTAAAGCTTTTTGGAACGGGAAGCCTCTCACTCCAAGTTTTGCCCCCGTCCGTGCTTCTTTTTTGCACAATTTGACCGAAGCCGTGGCTTTTCGGATAAACGGCAAGAACGGTTTTATCATCTTCTAACAGTACCGTGGTAACATGACCGAGGTAAACTCCTTTTTCGTAATCCACAAGTGTTTGTAAATCTTTTCTATTAGAGATATCATAAGTTGGAATAGTATAGTTCTTTTTCATAATTGCTCTCCTTTACGATATTACGGTTTTGGATTCTTTGTCCTTTGGAACGATGCCTATATAGCTTCTGCCTGGATTTAGCTTTATCTCACTGCCGTCAGCAGAATAGAAACGAAGCATTGACAGGTCATCGCCTTTTTTCCATGTTATGTTTTCGTATGTTCCGTTAGTAACATAAACGCCACTGCCTCCCTTAAAGTCAACAGTTACTCTTGCTTTGGCATCATTTAATGATGAAACATATGTGTGCAGTATTATAGCGTTAGTAAAGGTCTGTTGTACACCATTACTATCCACAAACGGACTGTCATTCAAATAGCTGTAATAAAGCCTGTCTGTGGAGTTATATTTATAAGTATATGAAAAGTCCTTTGAAAAGGAGAAAGCAAGCGTTTGGCACTCACCGCCTGATAAAGAAAGCTTTGTCTTTGAGAAATTAAACGGGTTTTTATATTCAGGTTTTATTTCTGTTCTATATTTTTTGTCACTTATAGCTTTTATAATATTTGAACCTGTTGTAAAACCCGTATGCTCTATTGAAACGCCCCTTCCGCGGTCCCTGTCAAAATATCTGCCGCTTGACATCCCGTCTACATTGTCAATAACACCTTGCTTTATTGCATTATATGCGTATGTGCTGCCGCCCCAGTGGATAAAAATAGCGTCATAGCCGCGCGCAAGCTGTATATAATAGTGCCTTGTGCTTCTTACTGAGCCTACTTTTTCAGGTATACGGGACTTATCTGCATACATCCACAGCATTCTTGTAATACCGCCCTCTGTAACCGTTTCAAAAACAACATCAGGTGTTGTAAGCCCCCATTGAGGTCTACAGGCTTTTAGGTTATTTATCATTATCATTACGGGTCTGTTAGAAAGAAGCGCGGCATCATAACCCGCAAGCCCTGTCAAGGGGTTAAGAATTTCCGGCGGTTCTGTCGTCGTTATTTCCTCTGTGGTAGTCGTTAACTCGGATAAGGCAGAGCTGTTACAGCCGTGTAAAAATACGGCAGAGCTGCAAAGCAGCAGTGATAAAGCTAAAATTAAAAGGGGGTATTTTAGTTTCTCTTTCATTTTCACATTTCTCCACAACAAAGATACCTGATATAAACATAAAGGTATCAAAAATATACTCATATTAAATCATATTTAAAACATTTTGTAAAGAACAGTTCTGCCGAAAGATAATAAATAATATGAATGTTAAGAAGAAACAAAAGGAAGGATGAAACAAATTGCAAAGGATAGTAAAGAATAAGACGATGGATTTTGAGACATACACCTCATACATAAAAGACATTACGGCAAAATATCCGTTCGCGGAGCTTTCGACCTGCGGAAAAAGCCATTTGAAAAGAGAGTTGTATTCACTCTCTTTAGGACGCGGTACGAATTATGTGCTTTATGTCGGAGGTGTTCACGGTCAAGAATGGTTGACATCCGTTTTACTGTTAAAATTTTATGAAAATCTTTGTGAAAAGTATGCCGCAGGGAAAGAGCTTGCGGGCATACCCGTAAGCGAGATGCTGTCAGACAGGCGGCTTATTATTATACCCGAAATAAACCCCGACGGTATTGAAATAGCCTTAAAAGGCGCTTCTGCCGCCGATGAATATCAAGATATATGCGAAACGGCATCAAAAGGTGATTATTCGTCTTGGAACGCCAACGCACGCGGCGTAGATATTAACCATAATTTTAACGCCTTATGGGATATACTTCATGATATGGAAATGAGAGAGGGTATAAATTCACCTGCGCCCCGCCGCTATGGCGGAGCGCACGCTGAAAGCGAGGATGAAACAAAGGCATTAATACGCTTATGTAAAGAGTTACCCATAAGGCATGCTCTTGCTTTTCATTCACAAGGTGAGAAGATTTACTGGGATTATGGTGAGGCGGTACCGCCTAAAGCTTATTTAATGGCAAAAATATTTGCCGCAATTACAAATTATAAGCTCGTGAAGAATGAGGGGCTTGCTTCACACGGGGGATTTAAGGATTGGTTTATATCAGAGTTTTCGCGTCCCGCTTTTACGGTCGAAGTAGGAAAAGGTATAAACCCGCTGCCTATAACAGAGCTTGACAATATTTATAAAAAGCTTGAGGAATTACTTTGTGTCGGTATTATTATGTGATTAAAGCCTGACCTTTCCAAGCTTGTCATCGGCATCCCATAAATATCGGAGCCTTGTTAAAGGATTTGACTTAATAAGCTCAAAATAAGTCAATGTATATGTTTCGTATTCCTTTATATTCTCCTCATAAAAATTAAACACACGGACTCCGCGTAAATCGTTTCCATAACAGCGAAACGAGGCACACGGGGTCTGTATAATATCTATTCCGTCTATATTCGCAGTAAAGTTGTTATTGTGGTCATGACCGAACACAGCGGCTATTATATTGCCCTCTTTTTTAGCCTCCTCAAAAAGTCCGCTGTCATCCTTTAAGGCGGAACAATGACCGAATGCGCTGCCGTCTGCCTTCTTATTGTCAAGCTTTAAATATTCATCCTTTTTTCTTGCCTTTACGGCAAGGGGGTCATCTTTTTCACACTTGACAAAAAGCGTTTCTGTAACGGGCAGCGGTATATGTGTGAATAGAAACGACGGAATGTTTTTGCCGTTGTTTCGTTTTCGCTGATGTTCACTTTCTTTTATGAACCATTTTACGGTTTCGGGCTTTATCAATTCATAATTTTTATTCTGCTCTTTATCAAATCCTGCACAGTCAATCATAAAAAAGCCAAGCTTTTCGGCGCCGTCCTCACCGTAAACGGGTATATAATATGTGTCACAGTCAACAGTGTTGTCAGTTTCATTAAACGGTACACAGTATTTATAGCTTTTATAAATCTCCGCCTGCTCGTTTTTAGATATTTTATTCCAGTCATCATGATTGCCGTATATAAAGGCGAATGGAATTGCTCTGTCCGAAACGGGCTTTAGTATATGTGAAAGCGCAGTTTTCATCCGTGAAAACTCACCCTCTTTGTCAAATATAACGGGCTTATTGCCAAAGCGCGCGTCTTTTAGGTGGTTGCCGAGTATATTGTCGCCCGTAAATATAACGAGGTCAGGCTTTACTGTGTCATATGCACTGTTTAGCATCTTTACCATAGCTTTTCTGACTATGTGCATATCCTGCGCGTCACTTACTTGTAAAACAGTAAAACGCCCATTCTTAAATTTCAAGTCTTTCATATCTCTCTCCAAAAATTATTATAATATAAGTTTATTATTACGAATAATGAAAGTCAACTCTAAATAAAAGAAAGTTGATTTATTTTGTCAAACAGAATATAATTATAACAAAAAGAGGTGTAGAAGTGCTGAAATTCGGTAAAGACGGTAAGTTTACGATTATGCAAATAGCAGACATTCAGGAAATTCAGAATGTATCCCCTGATACCTTAAAGCTACTGAACGCCGCTTTAGATAAAGCGTCACCTGACCTTGCCGTTTTGACGGGCGACCAGATACAAGGCTATGACAAATCTATGAGAAAAGGCGATGCCTTTGTAATCGTAAAAGATATTATTGAAAAGATAACAGAGCCGCTGACTTCAAGAAATGTGCCTTTTACGGTGACATACGGCAACCATGACAAGCAGTCCGGTGTGGAAAATGATGAACAAGCAGATATATACGGCAGTCTTTCGGGGTGCGTAATAGGCGAGCCTCAAAACCGTTTTGATAAGGGCACATTTAGCCTGCAAATATATGACAGCCGCGGGGAAAAGGCGTTATTTAACATATATATAATTGACTCGAACGGTATGAATCGTGATGGCTATGAGCCTATAAGTCATGAGCAAATTGAATGGTACAGAAACGAGAGGGAGCGTATAAAAACGAAGTTCGGGGAGTATGTGCCATCATTCGTATTTCAGCATATACCGAGACCGGAGGTTTTTTGCGGGCTAAAAAAAGTAAAGCGAGGAACAAAAGGCGCAATTCCTGCATTCAGAAGCCACGCGGGGCAGTATTATAAATTGCCTGACTACTGCTCTGATGACGATTTTTTCAGAGAAGCACCCGCGCCGTCTGACACGAATAACGGTGAATTTGACGCATTTCTTGAAAAGGGTGAAGTAAAAGGCGTGTTTTTCGGTCACGACCATATGAATAGTTTTATTGTATCATATAAAGGTATTGATATCGGCTATTCTCAAGGCGTTGGTTTTAATGTCTACGGACCGGGCGGCGACAGGGGAGTTAGAATATTTGAGCTTTCAGAGGATGACTTAAACAACTATAAAACATATACGCTTACATATAAAAAACTTACAGACGGTATATTTACGCGAAAAGCGTTTGAGTTTGCGCTTTCTTACGCGCCAATGGGGTTTATAAAAAGGATTTATTCAAAGCTAATGGTATTTGTTGAGTGACGAATTAAAAAGCCGAGGAATTGACCTCGGCATTTTTGCGCTTAATATTAGTCTATATTCTCTTTTGCGGCGGCGTCGGCAAGCTTTCTGTATCTGCCTTTTTCAAGCGCCATTTCGTCGACCGTTTTTGTTTTAAGGGTAAAGCCCTTAACGGGGTATAAATTAAGCTTTGAGCTTTTAAGCCTTTTTTCAGCATTTGGTATTTCATCTTTATATTGCGGAAGCCATTTGCTTCCTGCAACGAGCATTTCGTCAACCATTTGTTTAATTTCATCGGGTGTGCATACGGCGCCGGTTAACGGGTCCATTAAAGCCGCTTGATAAAGCAGATTTATATCGCCGTTTACAGCAGCCTCAACAGCAAGCTTTTGCACCCATACGCTTTGCGAGCATATGGCGGCACAGCCTAAGGGCAAGTCACCTACTTTTGGTACTGAAACACCGTTATAATCCACATAACACGGAACCTCAACGACGCACTCATCAGGCAGATTTGTAATTGTGCCGTTGTTCATTACATTAAAATGCCCTCTGTAACACCTTCCCGTTTCAAGACTCTCTATTATATATCCGCCATGCTCTGTACTCCTATTTTCGGGAGTGAATTTTTTCGGTTCCTCTTTTAGCCAGTTCGGAAAATCCGTTTCAAACCAATTGCGGCTTTCCTTGCAAACACGCAGATATCCTGCCGTTTCGCCTTGAATCCAACTGCTGTAATTTATCCATTTTTCCATATCCTTAGGGCGTTTTCTGTACCACATCAAATACTCGGAAAGGTGACCGTTTGACTCTGTGGAATAATAACCGAAGTTTTTAAGAACATCAAGCCGTATATTTTCATTCTTTTTCATATCCTCTACTTCGGACATTTTATCATAAAGCTCATGTACCCTTTCAATACCCGCAACTTTGGCGCTTATATACCAAGTTTGATGATTAAGACCGGCACAAATAATGTCGACCTCATTCTTCTTTACGCCAAGAGCGTTAGCTATTTGTTCATGACCGTGCTGAACACCGTGGCACAATCCAATTGTAGGAACCTTTCCGTATTTATTGCATGCCCATGTTACCATAGCGTTTGGGTTGGAGTAGTTTAGCATAATACAGTCAGGGTCTGCGACCTCTTTAATATCTTTGCAAAAGTCGAGCATCGCGGCAACGCCTCTTTGCCCGTACATAATACCGCCTATGCAAAGCGTGTCTCCAACGCATTGGTCGACGCCGTATTTTAACGGTATTTCGACATCTGTTGCAAATGCCTCAAGCATTCCTATTCTTACGCAGTTTATGATATATTTAGCGTCCTTAAACGCCTTGCGCCTGTCAAGCGTTGCAAAGATTTTAATGTCGAGTCCGTTTGCGTCAATATCTCTTTGTGTAAGCTGTGTTACCATACGGAGATTGTCGGGATTTATATC
>JAAZGX010000072.1 GCA_012511005.1 Clostridiales bacterium | reverse complement strand
TATCATACACATAATTCCACAAAAAATCAAGCTTTTATGCAAAGTTAGTCATTTATATTTCACCTTTTTACTGTTTGACTATTTGCTTTCACTATGCTAAAATTAAGAATATTTTATGAGAGGCAGTGGAAAGCTTGGACTTTAGAGAAAACTCATTTATGCTAATGCTCGGACTCGTTGTTTTTGCAGCGGTTCTCGGTCAATCAATATTTTTTCTTATTCGCGCATTAAAGAGAGGCAGGGAGATAGGTATTTCATCTGCCACATTAAAAAACACAGTTATTTCAAGCGTGCTTTTTACAATAGCTCCCTCGCTTGCTATTGTAGCTACCGTGCTTGCACTTTCACCGTCTCTTGGCATCATACTTCCTTGGATTAGACTTTCCGTTATCGGCAACATCACACAGGAGACGACGGCTGCAACAACGGCGCTTGACGCTGTCGGTAACGGCGCCTCACTTTCATATGCTATTACCGATAAAGGGGTTTTCAGTGTTATTATGTGGGTTATGGCACTTGCAAGTTCATTCCCGCTCGTAGTAATTCCCATAGCTTTGAAGCGATTACAAAAAGGGCTTAAAAAGGTTTCTGCTAACAGGGATTCTAAGTGGACTGACGCTATGGCAGCGGCGGCATTTATCGGTCTTATTTCAGCATTTATCGCAAGAAGCATAGCAGGAACAGGCTCTTATAACTCTGTTACACATATTTATAATTATGACGGCGCTGGAATTATTTCTGCCGCGGCGCTCATAACCTCAATTGTATCCATGCTTATTCTTCAAAAGATTGTGACAAAATATAAAGTCAAGTGGCTTGAATCATTTGCTATGCCGCTTGCTATGGTTATCGCTATGGTCGTTGTAATAATCTTAGCGCAGGTTCTACCCGAATCGTTATACCAGCTTGAGTGGCGCATACCGCCCGCGCCTGTGTCTTAAACTTATATATCGACTTTGAAAGGATTGCTTTTATGAATACAACTAAAACAGTAAAATCTTATGACGATAAATCACACTTAGCCGGCAGGATATCAATGATTTCCGTCTTTATTATTCTTTTATGCGTGCCTCTTACTTTCTCTTTGCGTTATAATATTTTTCCTGATATAAAAAGCCTTGACATAGCTCAGGTTATTTCAATATTCGTAATGTTTTATGCAACGGCTATCGTTGAAATGATAGCATATACCCCGCTTTTAGGCACGAGCGGAATGTACCTCAGTTTCGTTACCGGTAATATTTCAAACTTAAAGCTGCCTTGTGCTATCGCCGCTATGAGCAACGCAGATGTTAAACCACAGTCGGAGGAAGGCGATATTATTTCCACAATCGCTATTGCCGCATCCTCAATTGTCACTACACTTATTCTTGCCGCTTTTGTATTGCTATTCCGTCCTGTTTTACCTCTCCTTACAGCAGAAGGCTCCCTTTTAGCTCCCGCTTTTAAGCAAGTTCTGCCCTGTCTGTTCGGCGCTTTGGGTGCATCTTATTTTTATCGTCACTGGAAGCTTGGCATAGCCCCCATAGTAGCCCTTGTAGCAGTGCTTCTCATATCGGGGGGCGGCATTCCTGCCGGTACTCTTATTCCTATTGGCGTTGTCGTAGCTCTCGTAACAACGCATATACTGTACAAAAAGAAGCTAATTTGATTTGAAAGGGTGATTTTTTGAATATCTGGCACGATATAAGCTCAAAAAGCATTAATAAGAATGACTTTGTAATGTGCGTAGAAATTGAAAAAGGCGGAAAATGCAAATACGAGCTTGATAAGCAAACAGGACTTTTAATGCTTGACCGTATCCTTTACACCTCAACACATTACCCCGCAAATTATGGGTTTATACCACGCTCATACGCAGAGGATTTCGACCCTCTTGATGTTTTGCTTTTATGCTCGGAAAGTATTTATCCTATGACGCTTGTACAGTGCTATCCTATCGGCGTTATTTCAATGATGGATAACGGCAGGCTCGATGATAAAATAATAGCCATTCCGTTTGGCGACCCGATGTACAACTCATATACAGACATTTCCCAAATTCCCGTGCATATATTCGAGGAAATGATGCACTTTTTCAGAGTTTACAAAGAGCTTGAAAATAAAGAAACAATAATAAATGAAATTAAAGGTGCAAAAGAAGCTGAAGATGTAATTGAGAAAGCAATTAACAGCTATAAAGAGCATTTTACGAATAGTTAGCTGAATAAAATAGAAAGTGACGCTGTTTTAGGGCATCACTTTCTTATTTATATCACTATATCTTAATTTCTTTCCATTTGCCTTTGTTAAACCTTATTAGGCTAAAACCGTATCTCGTTACTTGGTCAACAAAAAGGCTTAGCCATGCGCCTATTAAGCCTAATCCTAATGTATAGCTAAAAAGATATGTAAACACAGGCCGCAAAACTCCGATACTAATAAACGAGCTAATAGCTACATAGCGCGTGTCTCCCGCGCCCCTCAAACACCCTGTATATATGACATTTGAAATTTGAAAAGGCGAGCTTAAAGCGACAAGATAAAGAAGGTCTATTCCCGTAACTATTATTTCCTCGTCTTTAGTAAATAGCGACATTAAAAATCTGCCGCCAAAGGCAAATAACAGCATAAGCCCGATTGAAATCAAAAGCCCTATACGCTGTGATACCTTTCCGAAAACTGCGGCAAGGTCTGCTCTTTTTCTGCCTAAAGACTGCCCCACGAGTGACGACGCGCCTATTCCAAGCCCATCACCCACGCAAAAAGACAGGTTAATAATACTCATACAAATTTGGTGTGTAGCAAAAGCGTTAGTACCGAGCTTTGCGACAAGAACGGCATATGAGAAAAATCCGATTCTTATAAATAACTGCTCAACGGCGGCAGAGGAGCTTATGCCGAAAATAAGCTTTAAGTTTTCAAAGTCAAAGCTTATGCAGTTTCGTAAAGTAAGCCTCAAAAAGCCGCCTTTTCTGCGTGAGGCTATAAAAGCGATTATAAATCCCGTTATATTGCCCACAAGCGTCGCAGTAGCTGCGCCTTTAACCTCAAGCCTTGGAAAAAACCAAATCCCGTTTATGAGAAAATAGTTTAGTACTATGTTGACGGCATTTGCTGTGAGATTTGTAACCATCGCCGTTCTCGTATCTCCCGCGCC